>JAUZPT010000256.1 GCA_030705745.1 Bacillota bacterium
CTGGACGATTTGCAGCGCCGTGATTTTACGATGAACGCCATCGCAATGGATCACAAATGGAACATAATTGATCCTTTTAATGGCCAACAAGCGCTAAAAGAGAAGCTTATCCAAACGGTCGGAAGCGCGGAGGAACGTTTTACGGAAGATGCTCTACGAATGATGCGAGCCGTGAGATTCGTCAGCACTCTTTCCTTTACAATCGAATCAGTAACGCTCATTGCATTGAAGCGCCATCAAAATCTTCTTGAAAAGATTGCTATTGAAAGAAAGCGTGCTGAGTTTGAAAAGCTTTTAGCAGGGCTGAATCGCAGAAATGCATTAAGGCTTCTGCTGGAAGTTGGAATATACAAGTTTCTCCCGGGATTTGAGAATAGGGAGGATGTTCTTACCAGGTTAATTGAGTGTGAATGTGAAGATTTGAATATTAATGAAATGTGGTTGCTGATTATCTATTATTTAAATGCAACCGAAAAACAAGAAATTGAAGCGTTTTTAAAAGAATGGAAGCTCCCGGTAAAGCAAATTAAAGAAATAATTAGGTTGTTTTTCTTTTTAAAGAAGAGATTGGCAAAGCAGTGGGATACGTATGAGCTGTACTCCGCGGGAAAAGAAGCAATTGTTTCTGTAGAAAAGCTGTACGAGGTTGTCACTGAAACAAAGCCTCATAAAGGCATGGATCACTGGCTCGAGCTTTATGAAGCTTTGCCAATTAAAGACAGAGCGCAGCTTAAAGTTACTGGCACCGATTTATTGAGTTGGTTCAATCAAGGTGGAGGACCATGGGTAAAGGAAATGATTGAAAAAGTCGAGTTGGCAATAATAATGGGTGAGATAAAAAATGAACATTTGGAAATAAAGGAGTGGCTCGAAAAGTGCAGTCGGAAATAAGAAAAAAATTGCTTGATGCCTTTTCGAAATCAGGGGATGCCTATCTTTCTGGACAGGCTGTCGCAGATTTGGTCGGTTGTTCGAGAACGGCCGTCTGGAAGCAAATGGAAGAACTCAGGAAGGAAGGCTTCGAACTGGAAGCCGTAAGGAGAAAAGGGTATCGCATTATGAAACTGCCTGAAAAAATGACTGCCGATGAAATAAGGCTTGGGCTGGAAACAGAAATGCTTGGAAAAAATATCGATTATCATGAATGCGTCGATTCAACCCAAAAAATTGCTAATCAACTGTCCTATAATGGAGTAGCAGATGGAACGGTTGTCATCGCAGAAGAACAGTTGGCTGGCAGGGGAAGAATGGATCGAAAATGGCATTCGCCCAAGTATACGGGAATATGGATGAGCATAATTCTACGCCCCAATATCCCCCCGACAAAAGCGCCTCAACTTACTTTGTTGACAGCTGTCGCTGTAGTTCAGGCAATCCAGGAAACGACCGGGCTCTTTCCTCAAATCAAATGGCCAAATGATATATTGATTAATGGAAAGAAAGTGACAGGCATTTTAACAGAACTTCAAGCAGAGGCAGATCGCATCCATTCAGTAATCATTGGAATCGGTATTAATGTAAATCAGAGGGAAGATGATTTTCCCATTGAGCTTCAATCGATTGCCACGTCTCTTTCAATCCAAAAGGGGGCGAAAATTTCCAGGGCCGATTTGACAAGAAATATCTTTAAGCATCTTGAAAAACTATATTTTATTTATTTGCAAAAAGGCTTCGCCCCCATTAAATTGCTTTGGGAAAGCTATGCGACCAGCATCGGAAAATCGATTAAAGCACGAACTCTCACGAAGGTAATCGAAGGAAAAGCACTGGGGATTACCGATGATGGTGTCTTGAAAATTGAGGATCAAAATGGGGAAATCCATCTTGTATATTCAGCAGATATTGAAATCTAAAAGTTTCCTGTCTTTTACGGTAGCCAAAAAACTTGTTTTTTTGTTATAATTCCAATGGGCGGTATCCTTGCGAGCTGCACCGGTTGAAGTACTACTAAATTAAATGGTTTCTGCCTAGATCCGTCATACGGACCGGGACAGAGGGATGAACACGCGAAAGAGTAACGGGATCCTCTGCCTTCAGAAGGGTCTTTTTCTTTGCTTTTCAAGCAAAAACTCCGATGAACGTTTTATCGCCTCTTTCTTATTAAAAGGAGGTATATTGATGAAGCAAACAACTGATTTTTTGAAGATGAAACAAAACGAGGAAAAAATCGTCATGTTGACAGCGTATGATTTTCCTTCCGCCAAGCAAGCAGAGGCAGCGGGTGTTGACATGCTGTTAGTTGGAGATTCTCTTGGGATGGTGGTGCTTGGATATGATTCGACCATCCCTGTGACAATGGAAGATATGATCCATCACGCGAAGGCAGTCAAACGCGGTGCAAAAGAAACATTTATCGTCGTGGATATGCCTTTTTTAAGCTATCATTTATCGATAAAAGATACACTTATCAATGCCGGAAAGATCTTCCAAGAAACAGGGGCTCATGCCGTTAAGCTTGAAGGAGCAGATGATGTTCTCGAAAAAATCTCTGCCCTTACAAATGCGGGGATTCCTGTTGTCGCTCATTTAGGCTTAACACCACAGTCTGTTGGTGTCCTTGGTGGGTACAAAGTTCAGGGGAAAGATGCGGAAGCTGCAAGGAAGTTAATTGACGATGCGATAAAATGCCAGGAAGCTGGAGCATTTTCACTCGTTCTCGAATGTGTTCCAAAACAGCTAGCAGCTCAAATTACGAGTATTCTTTCCATACCTGTCATTGGAATTGGAGCAGGTTTAGGAGTGGACGGACAAGTTCTTGTATATCACGATATCCTATCCTATGGAGTAGAAAGAGTCCCGAAATTTGTAAAACAATATGGATTCTTAAATACACAAATACTGGATTCGGTACAAGCATATGTAGCGGATGTGAAAAACTTGAAATTCCCTGAGGAAAAACATAGCTTTACAATGAAGGCAGAGGAATTAAAAGGGTTATATGGAGGGCAAAAATGAAAGTTTTAAGCACAATCACAGAGATGCAAACAGAAATGATAAAGCATAAAGCAAGTGGAAAAACAATCGGTTTTGTGCCTACCATGGGTTTTTTACATGAAGGGCATTTGACGCTCTTAAAAAAGGCAAGGAAAGAAAACGATATCGTTGTTCTCAGTATATTTGTTAATCCTTTGCAATTTGGACCTAATGAGGATTTTTCGACTTATCCAAGAGATTTTGATCGTGATCGCAAATTGGCAGAGAAGGAAAATGCCGACTATCTTTTCTATCCAAGTGTGGAAGAAATGTATCCGCAAAAGTCTTCTGTTACAGTTACAGTACACGAACGAACAGATGTATTATGTGGGAAATCCCGTCCGGGACATTTCGATGGTGTGGCAACTGTTTTGACAAAGCTGTTTCATATTGTCATGCCCACGAACGCATATTTTGGAAAGAAAGATGCCCAACAGGTTGCTGTAGTTGAAGGCTTAATCAAAGATTTTCATTTTCCGATTGTGTTAGTACCAGTTGATATTGTCCGAGAAGAAGATGGCCTTGCAAAAAGTTCGCGAAATATCAATCTGCTGCCTGCTGAAAGGGTACAAGCTGCTTCACTTTCGAGAAGTCTGAAGCTGGCTCAATCGGCAATCGAACAGGGGGAACGGAATCCATTGAACATCTCTGCTATGATTAAAGAGATGATAGAAAATGAAACCGATGCAGCAGTTGATTACATTGAAATCTACAGCTATCCTCAATTACAGCCATTGGAAATCTTAAAAGGCACGATTATCATAGCGATGGCGGTGAAATTTACGAAAGTCCGCCTAATAGATAACGTGATAATGACGATTGATTAATTAATTTATGTAAATAGATTCTGTTTGTAAAATTAAAGTGGAGAAAGAGGAGGAAACACGATATGTTTCGCACCATGATGAACGGAAAGATCCATCGCGCACAAGTAACTGAAGCTAATTTGAATTATGTAGGAAGCATCACGATTGACGAGGACATTCTTGATGCGGTCGGAATGATTGCAAATGAAAAAGTGCAAATCGTCAATAATAACAATGGAGCACGGCTTGAAACGTATATTATTCCGGGTGAAAGAGGCAGCGGAGTAATTTGTTTGAATGGCGCTGCTGCACGCCTTGTGCATACAGGTGATATCGTTATTATCATTTCTTATGCATTGGTTGCTGAGGAAAAAGTCCACAGCCACAAGCCGAAAGTAGCCATTATGGGTGAAAACAACAAGATAAAGGAATTGTTGCATGCTGAACCGGCACTAACCATAATGTAATCCCCTTTTAGGGGATTTTTATTTTTCTTTACCTAGATCCCCATTAAAAAGAGTAATATAAAAATTTATTGCAGAAGAAAATAAAACAAACAGTGTTTTCTTTTGCTTTTTGTTTCTTTTATGGTACCGTTTGATTGACGAATGATTGAGGTGTTAAACATTGATAAATAAATTTGTTGTAATCGATTTGGAAACAACAGGGAATGTGCCTAAAAAAGGCGACAGAATTATTCAATTCGCCGCTGTAGTCATTGAAGACGGTACAATAACAGAACAGTTTGCTTCTTTAATCAATCCAAATAAAAAAATTCCTGTTTTTATTGAAGAATTAACGGGCTTAAATAATGAGATGGTGAAAGATGCACCACTTTTTTCAGAAATTGCTCCAAAGGTAAAGGAATTACTGCGAAATTCTTATTTTGTAGCGCACAATGTCCATTTCGATCTTTCCTTCCTTCAGGAGGAATTAAATGCCGCTGGTTTTGAAGGCTATGAAGGCCCCATTCTTGATACAGTGGAAATGGCGCGAATCCTATATCCGACTGCGGACGGATATAAATTAACTGATTTAGCCGAGCAAGAGAATCTAACTCATGAACGGCCACATCAAG
>JAUZPT010000257.1 GCA_030705745.1 Bacillota bacterium
TTCTCCATTTCCCTTGCCAAGGTCACCGAGTACTTGATCATAGGTACGGTTTTCTTTAATGATATAGAACACGTGCTTAATTTTTGATGGCTCACCTACTCGTTCAGGCATTGCAACAGGCTTCTTATGGTGACGAGGCTCTGCGTTTTGGTGCTTTAAGCCAAACCAGTTGTTGTTGGTGTACACCTTTCTAGTCCCGTTAACGAGTTCCTCGGTTGAAGGGAATGGGATCATGGATAACGATCCTATTTGAGCGAAAGATGAGTGGCCTGTTACAGTAATACCTTGAATAGTATAGGTTCGAGTTGGTCCAAGCGCCCCAACTCCATCTGCATTCGCGACAAGGAGGCGTTTATTTGTCGAATCGATTGCCATATCGACCGGGAACCATGCAGTCGGTAATAGCCCTTGTAGCTCGGGCGTTTTGTCTGGACCGTTCCAGTCATAGACTGCAATTGCATTATCACGTCCAAGGCTGACCATTAACTTGTTATCTACTACCTTTACAGCGTTCGGTGCAGAACCCTTTGGAGCATTCGGATATGGTTTGATGTCGATGGTCTGCACTACATCATTTGTCTTTGTGTTAATCACCGATACCGTGTCACTGTTGGTATTGGCTACGAAAAGGTATTGTCCAGACTGTGTCATGCGCTCTGGATGTACGCCAACTGCAATCGTTTTTATTACTGTGTTCGTAGTGAGGTCAACGACGGAAACCGTTCCCGTTGAAGTTGCTCCCGTCTTCGGGTCAACCACAACTTTAGTACCAGACGAATCAATAGTGGTATCCCCTGCCTGTGGTGCTCTTCCACCTTGATTGGTAACGTACGCGATATTGCCATCAATGTGCACACTGGTTGGAGCATTTCCTACGGGAATTTTAGTAGATAATGTTCCTGTTTTAGGATCAATAATTCCTAAGCTGTTATCCCGGTTAAGGGCTACTAAAAGCTGTCCTTGAGGACCAACCTTTAAGTCAAGCGGATTGATATTTCCTCCAACAGCAGCTTCAGGAAGGTTATATGTATTTTGTATGCTAGGAGTTCCATCGTCTGCCACTGACATGACGACTAGCTTACCGGTGGAACCAGTCGATCCAGTTGCATAGAGCTGACTTCCATCTTGAGAATAAGCTAAACCCCACATATGTGTAAGTTTTAACGTGAAAGTTGTGTCACTCAATTTTCCTGTGGAAAGATTCACGATGTTGAGTCCGTTGCCGCCGTAATCGCTACGGCCATTCAAAACCACAGCAGTTTTTCCATCTGGGCGAACTGCAACGGAAATTGGGTTGCCCCCAAATTCAATCTGTTTCCCAGCAGGTGTGACCCACTGGTTAGTAGCAGTTAGAACTGAACCATTTGCCTGACGTCCAACTAGGCTGCTGCCAAAAGCACCATCCTTTGTAGCGTAAGCACTTGCAGAACCAAGAAGTACAGTACTCAATGCAATTCCCGCAATTAGTTTTTTCTTCTTTTTGGACTTCCCCAAATTTCCCACTCCTATCTAATCGTTCTGATACTAGAATACTCTTAATTTATTAAACCTTTATTGCATTAACGTAAATTAGAATTAAGCTAGTTTAAATGTTTTGAAAAGTTTATGACAAACATTACAAATATCAATTCAGCACTAAAATAGGTGTTATTCCCCTTGCATAACAAGGGGAATATGGGGGTCAGGCCCCCGACCGGGTAAAGCGTTACAGTACTGGGGGTCAGACCCCCGGCAGGGTAAAGCGTTACTACACTGGGGGTCAGGCCCCCGGGTTGACCCTGGGCAGAAAAGGAGATTAGTCACGATTGTCGAATACATTTCTTAAGAGTTTTGGTAGGTGGGGAATATTGCATAATGTTTGTTAATGATGGAGCACTGAATGCTTTAAATGTTATTGAGAGTGGAAATGCAGAACTCTGCCAGGAAGAAAGTTAAGTAATATAAGGAGAAACAAAAATGACATTATTCGAAACGATACCAACGATTGAAACTGAAAGGTTTTTATTGCGTCCGATGACATTGGAGGATGCACCTTCAGTTTTCAAAAATCTATCCGATCCGGAAGTAACAAAGGATATGGGGGTTAGTCCGTTTACTAGCGTACGGGATGCAGAGGAGTTAATTCAATTTATGAATAAACTGTTTGATCAAAATGTAGCGTTCCGCTTGGGGGTTGTCAGGAAATCGGACGGCGTACTTGTTGGAACATGTGGCTACAACGCTTGGGAAACAAATCGGGGTTCACGTGTTGAAATTGCTTACGATTTAGGTAAGCCCTATTGGAGAAAAGGATATATGACGGAAATTGTAGAGTCATTGATAAAATTCAGTTTTGAAGTGGCTAGCTTTAATCGAATTGAAGCATTCACCAATCTGGACGCAATTCCCTCAATGAATTTATTGTTAAAATGCGGTTTTCAACAGGATGGAATTTTAAGAGGATACGCTTCATCCCGAGATCACTTTATTGACCAAAGATGCTTTTCTTTGCTTAGGGATGAATGGGAAGTAAAAGAATAAAATAAATCTCAGGCCTTATTTTACACATGAAAGTGTGTAAAATAGGGTTTTTGTTTGAGGTCGGAAATTATATACAGGAAAATTTTTGAATACGCATAACATTAAAGACTGACAGAACGAGATTCTCGGAAAAATGAAATGTAGAATTCGAGAAGGGAATTGTAGAAAAACTGTTCCTAAATGTAGAATGAGACAAGGAAATTATAGAATATCTGAAATGAAATGTAGAATACTTAATTTGAAATGTAGAAAGTGGTCGAACTGATCTCAGATGTGACTTGGGTGATACTAAATTGGGTTTGTATACACGTCAAAATTAAATGCCTTATGCAGATAATTTTTATTCCAAAGGTTTCAACAGGTGTATAATGACAGAGAGTTAATTTTTCTTATTTGAAGCTGAAAGAATAGGAGTAAGGAGTACTTATTGTGAAAAATAATCGAGCTTTTATAGTTTATTTAGTTGCTTTTGCAGCGTTTCTCGGCCCGTTTACTCAGACAATTTATGTGCCGATCATTCCTGAAGTCATTAACGAACTCCATACATCGCACTTTCTGGTGAATCTAACGATTTCTTTTTATACATTGTTCCTTGCGATTATGCAGATGGTATATGGACCGCTGGCAGATTCGAAAGGCCGACGCAAAATCATGCTGGCCGGTATTTCTGTTTATTTGCTGGCGACAATTGGCTGCTATTTTTCCGAGTCCATTTATATTTTGCTGATTTTCCGTTCGCTGCAGGCTGTTGGCATTGCCGCAGGGTCCGTTATTGCAGTGACGGTGATTGGCGATTTATTTGAAGGGAATACGAGGATAAAGCCAATGGGGACGTTTCAAATGATGGTGTCTCTCGGTCCAGTCGTTGGCCCGGTAGTAGGAGGGTTTTTAGGCGGTTCATTTAATTTTCATTTCGTATTTCTTGCGCTTGTCGCAGTCGGGCTTCTTGTTCTTGCAGGAAATTTTCTTTTTTTGAAGGAAACAAAACCAGAAAATGCTGTGAAGCGACGTTTTAAATTTACCGACTACTTTACGATTTTAAAAAATCGAACAGGGTCAGCGATCATTTTCCTTGGATTCATTCAATACTATAGCCTCTACAATTTCCTCGTTTTTTTACCTGGATTAATGGGCGACCGTTATGGTTTGACTGTCGAAGAAAAAGGGCTTGTGTTTGTTCCGCTTTCTTTAAGTATTGTGATAGGAAGTTTTATTGGTGGCAGGCTGCAGCGTTTCAGCGGCAAGCAGGTTGTCGTGTATACCGCCTATTTAAATGTGGCTGCGATTCTTTTATTTATATTGGTATCCCATGTTGCTTTAATTCTTCTAATTGTTTCGATAAGCCTGTTTGGCCTCTTTTTAGGAATGTCTCTGCCAGTACAAACGACGATGCTGACACTTGAGTTCCAGGCGAACCGGGCAACAGCGACCGGTGCGTATAATTTCTTTCGCTATATGGGAATGGCCTTTGGCCCGATTGTTGGGAGCCTGCTTGTTCAAATGGGTGGCTATAATTTGTTGTATGGATTCGCTGACGCAGCCTTTCTCGGTTTATCGTTGCTGTTAAGTAAAAGATTTTTAAAGGGAAACACTTTCAATCAGACTAGCATTTAAGAAGCTTTTTGTTCATTTATTTAAGGAAATTATAAAATTTTTTAACTTTGATAACGGTCTAGCTCCAGCATCTTGCGCCTAGTGTACTTCGCTTTCATCCTTACGATAAGTCAACATCGAATCGCTTGCGATCTTCGTGTTTCCTTTATCTTGGTCGAAGCGCTCCAGTCCATACGGACTTGCACAGGACGTGACGGATTTTAGTCGACGTTCCTTGAAACAGGTGCTTACGCTTTTCTTAAGGAGAGAAGCAATTATGCTGCAACGAGTGAATAAACAACTGGATAAAATTATGCCCTTCATAACGCCGACAAGTGTCGTGTTGGGTGTGCTTTTATCTGCCTATCTAAAAGAATATGCATTTTTAATACCATGGATTTTTGCGTTTATGACCTTTTCCGGAAGCTTGAATTCGAATTTTCATTCATTAAGGGAAGCCTTCGTGAGCCCGATTCCTATATTGTTTTGTTTACTGTTATTGCACGTTCTGATGCCCGTTTGGTCCTGGGGAATGGGACATGTCTTTTTTAGCGGAGATGTTTATACAATTACCGGTTTAACCCTGGGGATGGCTATTCCTACAGGAATCACAAGTATGATATGGGTTTCAATTTATAGAGGGAATGTGGCGACGACCCTTTCAATTATCTTACTGGATACGTTGCTTTCACCGATATTGGTTCCGTATACGCTTTCTATTATGATTAGTCAAA
>JAUZPT010000258.1 GCA_030705745.1 Bacillota bacterium
ACAACGGCCGCCCTTCACGTTAAAGCTGAAGCGGCCTTTCTTGTAGCCGCGCACCTTTGCTTCATTCGTGGAGGCAAACACATCTCGGATGTCATCAAACACGCCTGTGTAGGTAGCTGGATTGGACCTTGGTGTCCGCCCGATCGGGGATTGATCGATATCAATGACCTTTTCCAAATAATCGATCCCTTTAATGTCCTTATGCATACCCGGTTTGCTTTTTGCATTGTGAAGCTTCATCGCGAGCGATTTATGAAGAATTTCGTTTATAAGCGTACTTTTTCCCGAACCAGAAACGCCGGTAACCGCGACAAACATGCCGAGCGGAAGCTTGACGTTCACATTTTTCAAATTGTTCTCGCTAGCGCCTTTAATTTCAATAAAGCGGCCATCCGGCTTGCGTCGCTCGAGTGGCAGCGGAATAAATTTCTTACCGCTCAGATACTGGCCAGTCAGCGATTTCGGATCGGACATTACTTCTTCCGGAGTGCCGGCAGAAACAATTTCTCCGCCATGAACGCCCGCACCCGGACCTACATCAATCAAGTAGTCCGCCGCAAGCATCGTATCTTCATCATGTTCGACAACAATGAGCGTATTTCCGATGTCGCGCATGTTTTTCAGCGTGCCGATCAGTCGATCATTGTCGCGCTGATGAAGGCCGATGGACGGTTCATCGAGAATATATAGTACACCGGTCAGCCTAGAACCGATTTGCGTCGCAAGCCTGATGCGCTGCGCTTCTCCCCCGGAAAGTGTCCCAGCTGCCCGGCCAAGTGATAAATAATCGAGGCCTACATTGATTAAGAAGCCAAGTCGTTCGCGAATTTCTCGAAAAATTAGCTTCGCAATTTGCATTTCTTTATCCGTCAGCTCAAGCGTTTCGAAAAAGTGGTTCGCTTCCTCAATCGACAGCGATGTAATTTGAGAAATATGGCGTCCGGAAATGAGCACGGCAAGACTTTCCTTTTTCAAACGGTAGCCTTTGCATGACGGGCACGCATGCTGTGACATATACTTTTCCATCTGCTCGCGAATCCAGTCGGAACCTGTTTCTTTAAAGCGCCGCTCCACATTGCTGAGGACACCTTCAAAGACGATGTGGCCGTCCTTTACCTGGCCAAAATCATTTTCATAACGGAAGTGGATGCGTTTGCCTTCCGAGCCATACAAAATTTTATCCAACTGATCCTTCGGAAGATCCTTCACCGGAACGTCCATATCAATATCATATTCATGGGAGACTGCCTTCAGCAATTGCGGATAATATTGCGAGCTTGTCGGCTCCCAAGGGGCAATCGCGTGCTGCTTCAGCGTCAGCTCTTTGTTAGGAATAACGAGGTCAGAGTCCACTTCGAGCTTGGACCCGAGGCCATCGCATTCCGGACAAGCTCCGTACGGGCTGTTAAACGAAAACATTCGGGGTTCAAGCTCTGTAATCGAAAATCCGCACAGTGGACATGCGTGATTTTCACTAAATAGAAGCTCTTCTTCGCCCATCACGTCAATGATGACTTTGCCCTCTCCTAGGCCAAGCGCGATTTCGAGGGAATCGGCGAGGCGCGATGCCACGCCATCTTTGACGACAATTCGATCAACAACAATTTCAATCGAATGTTTTTTATTTTTTTCAAGTTCAATGTCCTCGCCAAGGTCAATCATTTCCCCGTTTACCCGGACGCGTACATAGCCTTGTTTTTTAATATCCTCAAAAACCTTTGCATGTGTCCCTTTGCGCCCCGAGACGATTGGTGCAAGGATTTGCAGCTTTGTCTTTTCCGGATATTCCAAAATTCGATCGACCATTTGTTCAATCGTTTGCGACGAGATTTCAATCCCGTGAACCGGACATGTTGGACGCCCTACCCTCGCAAACAGCAAGCGCAAATAATCATATACTTCCGTTACTGTCCCCACCGTCGAGCGCGGATTGCGGCTCGTTGTTTTTTGATCAATCGAAATCGCCGGAGACAGGCCTTCGATCGCATCAACATCCGGTTTATCCATTTGGCCAAGAAACTGGCGCGCATAAGCCGAAAGCGACTCGACGTAACGGCGCTGGCCTTCCGCATAAATTGTATCAAAGGCGAGTGAGGACTTCCCTGAACCAGAAAGCCCTGTCAGCACAACAAGCTTGTCTCTCGGAATGGTGACATCAATATTTTTTAAGTTATGTGCCCTGGCACCTTTGACGATCAGTTTATCCATTGCCATCGTAACGTCATCCTTCCGCTTTCAACTCTAATAAAAGGTCGCGAAGCTCGGCCGCTCGTTCAAAATTAAGCGCTTTTGCTGCTTCCTTCATTTCTTTTTCCATCGTCATCATCAGGCGCTCTTTTTCCTTCTTCGACATCTTGCCGTAGGAAGCGGACGGTTTGTACTCTTCCTGCTCCTCGGCAGCCTGCGTTGCACGAATAACGTCGCGAATATCCTTTTGGATCGTCATTGGCGTTACACCATGCTTCTCATTGTATGCTTCCTGAATCGCGCGACGACGCTGTGTTTCGCCGATCGCCAATTCCATTGAATTTGTCATTTTGTCCGCGTACATTACTACGCGTCCATTTTCATTTCGCGCTGCACGTCCGATCGTCTGGATCAGCGACCGCTCCGAGCGAAGGAAGCCTTCTTTGTCCGCATCCAAAATAGCGACCAGCGACACTTCTGGAATATCCAGCCCTTCACGCAGCAAGTTGATTCCAATTAACACATCGTATTTTCCAAGGCGAAGATCGCGTATAATCTCGATTCGCTCGAGCGTTTTTACTTCTGAATGCAAATATTGAACCTTAATCCCTAATTCTTTCAAGTAATTGGTCAGTTCCTCGGACATTTTTTTCGTTAGCGTCGTCACAAGCACGCGTTCGTTTCGATTCACATGGTCATGAATTTCTCCGATTAAATCATCGATTTGCCCTTCAATCGGACGCACCTCAATAATCGGATCCAACAACCCTGTCGGTCGAATGATTTGTTGAATCATCTCGGGTGTATGCTCAAGCTCAAACGGGCCCGGCGTCGCCGAAACGAAAATGCTGCTATCAATATGCTTTTCGAACTCATCGAATGTAAGCGGACGATTGTCGAGCGCGGACGGCAAGCGGAATCCATGGTCAACGAGCACCTGCTTCCGCGCCTTGTCCCCATTAAACATACCCCTAATTTGCGGCAGCGTAACATGTGATTCATCGACGACAATCATGAAATCATCAGGAAAATAATCGAGCAGCGTATACGGTGTCGAACCGGGCGGCCTTAACGTGAGGTGGCGCGAGTAGTTCTCGATGCCCGAACAAAAGCCCATCTCTCTCATCATTTCGAGGTCATAGCGTGTGCGCTGTTCGAGGCGCTGTGCTTCGAGAAGCTTTTCTTCCGCTCTTAATTCGGTTAGTCGCTCTTCCAGCTCTTTTTCGATATTTTGAATGGCCAGATTTAATTTCTCTTCTCTTGTGACGAAGTGGCTTGCCGGGAAAATGGCAACATGCTCGCGCTCGCCGATGATTTCGCCTGTAAGCGCATTAACTTCCCGGATCCGATCGACTTCATCTCCAAAAAACTCAACCCGAACGCAATGTTCATCGCGTGAAACCGGAAAAATTTCGACGACATCGCCACGGACACGAAACGTTCCCCGCTTAAAATCAATGTCGTTCCGTTCATATTGAATGTCGACGAGGCGATGAAGCAACTGGTTGCGCTCGATCTCCATTCCCGTACGGATGGACAGTACCATTTCTCGGTATTCTTCCGGAGAACCCAAGCCATAAATGCATGACACAGAGGCAATGACTATCACATCTCGGCGCTCGAACAACGAGGACGTGGCCGAGTGGCGTAGCTTGTCGATTTCATCATTGATGCTCGCATCTTTTTCAATAAACGTATCCGTTGACGGTACATATGCCTCCGGCTGAAAGTAGTCGTAATAACTGACAAAATACTCAACGGCATTGTCAGGAAAAAAATCTTTAAATTCACTATAAAGCTGGCCTGCCAGCGTTTTATTATGGGCAATCACCAATGTCGGCTTGTTTACTTCTTTAATGACATTCGACACGGTGAAGGTCTTTCCTGTTCCGGTTGCGCCAAGCAATGTTTGGTAGCGCTTTTTATGTTCAATGCCTTCCACTAGCTGACGGATGGCCTGCGGTTGATCCCCTTCGGGTGAATATTTTGACACTAATTTAAATTGGTCCTTCACACACATTTTCCTCCTGTTGTTTCTTTTTTCAAAGGCATTATCAGTTAAAGAACTATGTTTTTGGACCCGGTGGCCTGATAAAAATCTCTTATCAACATTCTACCACAAAGTGTTAATTACAAACCAACAATATGCGAACGAACATTCTATTTTTTGCATTTTTGGGGGATTATCAAGTGAAATGTGGACCTAATTGCAAACACTGGTCCTCATAGATTCAAATTGGAAGCATTCCTGGTTCAATTGAGTCCTAGATTTGGCAGTTTAAGAGGGAGATTTTCTGTTTACCCACGCTTCGTGCTCTTTAACCCACGTTTTATTATAAAACACCCACGTTTTTCCTGACTTTACCCACGTTTTAATGTCAAACACCCACGTTTGGCTTTCTTGCCCTTGTTTAAAAACAGGCGACAGCTTAGCTTGGTATTTGAATCGGTGAATTGGGGTTATTCCCTCTTAAAATGCCTCACTATCCTCGAAACCCCGCGCGCGCGCAATTTACTCCGAAAAAAATAAGCCTGCAATGCAGACTTATTAATTGGTGTTTCCCGTCGCTTTTTTTCGCCCCATTTTTGAAGCCAGCCAAAAACCTGCCGTTAACGAAAATGCGTCGATGATAATCAGCGG
>JAUZPT010000259.1 GCA_030705745.1 Bacillota bacterium
ATTGATTGCAACATTTACACTTTTGGCTCTCGGCCTGATCATGGTTTACAGCGCGAGTGCAGTATGGGCGGATTATAAATTCCATGACGCATTTTTCTTTGCCAAAAGGCAAATGCTTTTTGCTGGCGTTGGAATCGTAGCCATGTTTTTTGTGATGAATATCAATTATTGGACATGGCGATCCTGGTCGAAGGTCATATTAATCGTATGTTTTGCTTTACTTTTGCTCGTTCTTATTCCCGGTGTCGGGAACGTGCGAAATGGTTCGAGAAGCTGGATCGGTGTGGGTGCGTTTTCGATTCAGCCTTCAGAGTTCATGAAATTAGCGATGATCGCTTTTTTGGCCAAATATTTATCAGAAAGACAAAAATTAATAACATCATTCAGAAAGGGGCTTCTGCCCTCTCTCGGCCTGGCATTTACCGCTTTCGCCCTGATCATGCTACAGCCTGACCTCGGAACAGGCACCGTCATGATTGGAACATGCGTGGTGATGATTTTTATCGCCGGCGCAAGAATCAGCCATTTTGCAGGTCTGGGTCTGATTGGGATTGCCGGTTTTGTGGCTCTAATTGTTTCGGCACCATATCGAATCAAAAGGATTACCTCCTTTATGGATCCGTGGTCGGATGCATTGGGAAGCGGATTTCAGATCATCCAATCGCTATATGCAATCGGTCCTGGCGGATTATTCGGTCTCGGACTTGGAGAAAGCCGGCAAAAGTTTTTTTATCTCCCTGAACCGCAAACTGATTTTATATTTGCTATACTATCCGAGGAACTTGGTTTTATCGGAGGAAGTTTAATTCTGCTTTTATTTGCTTTATTGCTTTGGAGAGGCATCCGTATTGCCCTCGGTGCTCCTGATTTATACGGGAGTTTCCTAGCCGTCGGAATCATAGCCATGATTGCGATTCAAGTAATGATAAATATTGGAGTTGTCACCGGATTGATGCCGGTTACCGGGATTACACTTCCATTCTTAAGTTACGGTGGTTCATCATTGACTCTCATGCTTGTAGCAATCGGTGTCCTGCTCAATGTCAGCCGCTTTGCCAGGTATTAACACTCACCCTGCGATGACAGGGTTCTTTTTATTGAGAAGAATTATCAGATTGTAGTGAAAATTTCATACTTACATCTTTACTTTATACATCCATTTTTTAAGTATTCGGAAAAGTTTTCTTTATAGTAGAATGGGGTAAAGCCTGTGGATGCATTTTTTGCCCGCATTGGTTACAGTAGTAAAGAAATAAGCAATCATTTTTAACGAGGTGGAAACATGAAAATTGCGATTAGCGGTGGAGGAACAGGCGGGCATATCTACCCAGCTCTTGCACTAGTAAGAGAGATACAAAAAGAAGCAGGAAATCATGAATTTTTATATATTGGCACTCAAAATGGACTCGAGAGCAGCCTTGTACCCGCAGAAAATATTCCATTTAAATCGATACATATTACAGGATTCAAAAGAAAGATTTCTCTTGATAATGTTAAAACGATTTTCAGATTTTTAAAAGGTGTACGTGACAGTAAAGAATATCTGAAAGAGTTTAAACCGGATGTTGTCATCGGGACAGGTGGATATGTTTGTGGTCCTGTTGTATATGCTGCAGCAAAGCTTGGGATACCAACCGTAATTCATGAACAAAATAGTGTGCCTGGCCTAACGAATAAATTCTTGAGCCGATATGTAAATAAGATTGCAGTTTGTTTTAAAGAAGCGGCCGATTATTTTCCCAATGACAAAGTGATATTTACAGGAAATCCACGTGCGTCAGAGGTAAGAGGAAAAGATGGCATACGTGGAAGGCTTTCTGCCGGCTTAAAAACCAATTCGCCTGCCGTGCTTATTTTCGGAGGAAGCCGAGGGGCAAGGCCAATCAATGACGCTGTAATTAAATCGTTATCAGAGCTTGGCAAAAAACCGTATCAAATTCTTTACGTAACAGGGGAAGCGCATTTTGAAAATGTAAAAAAAGAAGTAGATCTCATTGGAAATCCACAAAATGTTGTAATACAACCCTTTATACATAATATGCCTGAAGTGCTTGCAGGGGTTGATCTAGTTGTATCAAGGGCTGGAGCAACCACTCTCGCTGAAGTGACATCGCTTGGAATTCCAAGCATTTTGATTCCAAGCCCATATGTGACCAATAACCATCAGGAGAAGAATGCAAGATCGCTCAGTGATGAAGGAGCAGCAGTATTGCTTCTAGAGAAGGATTTAAATTCTAAAACACTCATCCACAGTATTGATGAAATATTACTCGATAAAGAAAAACAAAGTGCCATGAAAAAGAAGGCTCTTAAACTCGGTGTCCCTGATTCCGCAACTAAGCTTTATAAATTAATGAAACAGCTGGCGGCTAGTAAGAAAAGGTAGCCCGGATAGGATTTGTGCATAAAATGAAATAACTTTGCCAGCATAAGAGAAAGGAAGGTAACTATGGACGGATTAATTAAAGAAATAACAGAGTTAAACATTGGAAAAGTGAGGGAAAATGAGCCATTATCCCAGCATACAACGATTAAAATTGGCGGGCCGGCTGACCTTTTCATTGAGCCATCATCAATAGAAAATTTAAAGAAGCTAATGGAGATTATCAGAAAATCAAAACTAAAATGGCGGGCAATCGGTAGAGGTTCAAATCTGCTTGTTTCCGATCGAGGGATTGAAGGTGCAGTAATTAAATTGGGTCAGGGGATCGATCAAATCCAAATTAACGGAACCGAGGTCCGAGCAGGTGGCGGGCAATCGCTGATCAGCCTTGCTACTAATATAAGCAAGCAAGGGTTATCTGGCCTTGAATTTGCAGGAGGTATTCCCGGTTCAGTTGGCGGGGCCGTTTATATGAATGGTGGAGCGCACGGTTCCGATATATCAAAAATTCTTAATAAAGCTTTAATTCTTTTCGAAGATGGTTCGTTGGAGTGGCTTTCGAATGAGGACATGAAATTTTCGTATCGATCATCTATCCTTCAAAAGGAACGGCCGGGGATCGTCGTTGAAGCAATTTTTGAATTGCAAAAAGGAGAGAAAGAAAAAATCGTTACGGAAATTAAGAAAAATAAGGATTATCGAAAAGATACTCAGCCGTGGAATTATCCTTGTGCAGGAAGCATCTTTCGAAATCCATTGCCAAACTATGCAGGCCAATTAATTGAAAAAGCCGGTCTTAAAGGTCATAGTATTGGTGGAGCGAAAATATCTGACATGCATGGAAACTTTATTGTTAATACTGGTTCAGCAACAGCTGAAGATGTACTTGCGCTTATTCAACATGTTAAAGATACAATTTTTGATTTGTATGAAATTAAGATGGAAACAGAAGTAGAAATTATTGGTCGAAAGTAGCAGTAAATAAAGCTTACCGCTTACTCATAGTGTGCTATAATAATTCATTAGATATGGGCAATAAAGGCTGTGGAAATGGACGGGGGATGACCCTTTGAGGCGTTGTTCCCTTTTTATGCACCTATTGCTTTTCTGATGAGGTGAAGGGTTTGAAGGAGAGTAAAATTGTTACGCTAGAAGATCGAATTCCAAAATTAAAACAGCAAAGGCGCCGCAAAGCGAATCGAAGGCTAATAGCCTTGCTGCTCGTATTTTTTAGTCTGATTGCAGGTGTCATTTACATTCAATCGCCTTTAAGCCATGTAAAGACTATAAATGTAACGGGTAATGAAATGTATTCAACACAACAAGTCATAATGAAGACAGGGATTACTAGAAAGACGAATATTTGGAAGGTCACAAAAAAAGAAGTCAGCGCAAGATTAAAGGCTCTTCCAGAGATAAAGGAAGCGAAAATTTCAATCCATTGGCCAAACACTCTCAATATTCATCTAAAAGAGTATCAGAGAATTGCTTATCTTTCCAAAGATTCTGCATATTATCCTGTTTTGGAAAATGGGAAAATACTTGAAAGCAGAAAGTCAACAGAGGTTCCAGTTAACGCTCCTGTACTGTTTGAGTTTAAAGAGGGAAAAGCGTTGAATAAAATGGTTGAAGATTTGAAAGGGTTACCTGAGGCAGTCATTAATTCCATCTCTGAAATTCATTATAGCCCTGAGAAAACGGATGATTACCATATTTCTTTGTTTATGAACGATGGGTTCGAAGTCAGCGCAACTTTAAGAACCTTTGTTGAAAAGATGTCGGAGTATCCTTCCATCATAAGTCAACTTGACCCTAACAAAAAAGGAATTATCGACTTGGAAGTAGGATCCTATTTTACAGCTTATCCGACAGAAGGGGATGTTAGCGCTGAAAAAAATCAAAGTAAGAGGTAATCAAGTATTTCTATCTCTTGTTTTCCTTGTGTTAGGATATATGATCGCTTATTCATACCATCTGACACAAAACGAAAATACAAGCCATCAAAAAAAATTATCTGGTAGCCAATGGGAAAAAACGATTGATTTGAGAAATCAGCTAATTTCCCAGGAACAGGCAAATCGTGATCTTGAAAAAGAACTTAACAACAAACAGGAAAAGGTCCTTCAAAACGAAAGAGAACTTTCAAAAGAGGCTGGCGTGTATTACACAATAGCGAAGGATGCTGAAAAATACCGGATGTTTTTAGGTAAAGTGAAAGTAAAGGGCAAGGGAGTTGTTGTAACTCTTGCAGACGGTGATTACAATCCGGATGGAAAAAACATCAACAATTATCTTGTCCACGAGTTTCAAGTTTTTAATGTAGTGAACGAGCTCTATATTTCGGGTGCTGTTGCTGTTTCGATCAATGGACAGAGATTGTCGAGTAATTCATACATTGTTTGTAATGGGCCAGTTATCACAGTTGATGGCTATCAACATCC
>JAUZPT010000026.1 GCA_030705745.1 Bacillota bacterium
ATTTTACACAAAGAGTATTATATAACTTTATAAGAATAAAAGTCAATAAGGTTTTTCAATATCAGATTGCATTTGTATGTAAAACAGTTTTTCAATTATTGAAAAACTTACTATTATTTATGGTATAATAATTAAATTAACAGAAAAGTCCTGCAATAGATGGTTGAATGAATATAATTCGCAAAGCGAAATTCAATCGTGCACATTCCCAGTATATAATTATGGAGATAAATCCCAGGTAAATTTAGGTGATGATGGAATGGAATTAGTGGAAAGTGGATTGGTCCTTCAGCTTAAAAGCTGTTTTTTTGACATGATTGATCCTGAGTCCCGTTCAATGAAAGTTGAAAGGGTTACATATGAAATGCTTTGCGCCGTCAAAAACGTTCTAAATGCCGAAAAAGTCAGTTTATATTTGTATGATGAATGGAAACATGAATTTCATCACGAAAGTACTGCTGCAGATGCAGGACAATCGAATGGGCCTTCTTTTTTAGTAAATAAGAGATTGAATCCATTACAATTAGGAAGCCAAGTGTACAGGAATTCACTCCCTTTTGAAGGTTTGGAAGAGTTTGATTTATTGATTGAAATTATGGATGGCGAAAAAATTGCAGGGTTCCTCGTCATCAAAGAAAAGGCAATGACTAGCATAAGTTTTTTCACAGATGATTTCTTTGAAATTATTGGTAAACAATGTTATTTATTTTTAGAGAAGTGCCGCACATGGACAAAGGTTAGCATGGAAGAAACGAGATATAAACTTTTGTACCGCGTAACGGAGAAATTTCATTCTTCCATGGATATGGATGATGTGCTGGGTGAAATTATTATGACACTTCAGGAGGTATATCCTTCTTTTACTTATTATCTGCTTCTCTCTCAGGATAATCATAACCATAGCCAGCTTCCAATCAAGGATTTGGAATATGATAGCGAGAACATAGCAGCAATGCAGGCCTATCTTACAGGAACAACCCAATTTGAAGACTCCTTGCTGGAAAGAAGGTCCATTCTATATGCTCCTTTAAAAGGAAAGCAGGGAGTTTATGGGGTATTGCAGGTGAATGCGTCAAATACGCTAGTTTTTCCGAAAGATGAGGTTGAATTTATAACTCTTCTTGCAGATACTGCGGGTAGCGCACTTGAAAATGCACAGCTTTATCAGCAATCGAGAAGGCTCATTTCGGATTTGCAATTGATCAATGAAACTTCACACCGGCTAAACTCGAATTTGCGCTTGAGTGAAACAATCAATTATATGTGTGAACAAATATCCAGCTCCTTTTTGGCTCATGAAGTCGGTTTTTTTATGATTTCAAATGTCCATGCAGATGTGCAAGTTCTCCCAGGCTCGACAAAGTTTTTTTGGGAGAATGAAGCTGCAGAGTATATCAATTATTTAATGACCAAAATTCAAAGAGAAAATGATTCTTTGTTTATCGGGGATTTAATTCTTCCCGAAAAAGAAGCAAAGGAAATGAAATTTCGTTCTGTCATGGCAGTGCCGATGGTACAAAGTGATACAATAAAAGGATTTTCCATTGTCTTGCACGAGGATCCGTACTATTTTTCTTTTGAAACATTTAAGCTCCTTCAATCATTAATCCATCATTCAACTCTGGCATTTACGAATTCCATGCTTCGAGAGGAATTGGAAAAAATGATCATTACAGATCATTTAACAAAGCTTCATTCACGCAATTATTTGGACGAAAGAATCCAGAGGGCGATGCTTGAAGACGATCAAGGTACATTTATTTTAATCGACATTGATAATTTTAAAGTAGTTAACGATCAATACGGACATCAAATTGGTGATGAAGTGCTGGTCCAGGTTGCGAACTTAATCAAGGGGAATATTCGAGGGTCTGACGTGGGAGCTCGTTGGGGTGGAGAAGAGCTGGCTATCTACTTGCCGAAGATAACCTTGAATGCAGGCGTGGCAATTGCCGAAAGACTTGTGGAACGAGTAGCCGATAGCACTACTCCACAGGTGACGATTTCATGTGGTATTTCATTTTGGAATCGGGATAGGCAGGATTCTTTTAAGCGTTTATTTAAACGAGCGGATGAAGCTCTTTACATTGCGAAAAATTCCGGAAAAAACAGGGTTATTACCCAGAAAGACACCATTCCTGCTTATTAGGCACTCCTTCAACAGGGAGTGCTTTTCTTTTTTTACTGTTTAGCTTCCGCGCCTAGCCCCTCGAGGTCTCTTCGGTCCTTCCGATGAAGTCAAAGAACGACTTCCCCTCCAGGCCCGCAAGAAGCTGTCGGGGCTGAACAAGTCACCTACGCATTTCTCAGAAAAAGCTTTCAATTATCCATGAGATATCATATTCTGTAGAAAAGGGTACAAAAAAATGAAAGCGTTTACAAAAAAGAAAAAGGGATGATGAGAATTATGAAGTCGAAAGAAGTCCGATTTGAAACAGAAGTCATTCATTCAGGGTATTCCTCCGAAAGATTTGAAGGGAGTTTAACTCCACCATTATTCCAAACGTCCACTTTTACATTCGATACAGCAGAACAAGGTGAAAGGAGGTTTGCTGGCGTTGAGGATGGCTATATTTATTCGCGTCTGGGAAATCCAACGGTTAAAATGCTGGAGGAGCGCATCGCGGTGATTGAAAAGGGAGAAGCGGCACTTGCATTTTCATCTGGGATGGCTGCTGTTTCAGCAATTGTAGTAGCCTTGACGAAGACTGGTGACCATATTCTATGTTCACAGGGGATTTATGGTTGTACGTTTGGCTTTCTCCAATTGTTAAAAGAAAAGTATGAAATTAGCCATGATTTCTCGCTGATGAATTCCAAAGAAGTTCTCGAGGATGCAATCTTGCCTAATACGACGTGCATTTATATTGAAACTCCGATCAATCCAACAATGAAATTGGTCGATTTGCAAATGGTAGCAGAAGTGGCAAGGCAAAAAGGGATACCTGTTGTTGTTGATAACACGTTTTGTTCGCCGTATTTACAGCAGCCACTTCTCCATGGATGTGATGTTGTCATTCATAGTGCAACTAAATATATTTGCGGGCATGGAGATGTAATTGCCGGATTGGCAATCGGTAATCAAGACTTCATAAAACGTGTTGCCATGACCACCCAAAAAGATATAGGAGGCATTATTTCTCCATTTGACGCATGGCTCCTTCTCAGGGGATTGAAAACATTGCCAGTAAGAATGGATCGCCACTGTGATAATGCCAACAGACTATATTCTTTTCTGAAAAATCATCCGAAGGTGGAAGACCTTCATTTTCCGGGAGATGAAGGGCATCCGGATTATTCAATTATGAAAAAACAAATGAAGCGCCCAGGTGGTCTTATATCATTTTCCATAAAAGGAACGAAGGAAACTGCGCAAGCTTTCATGAACAAATTAAACTTAATTAAAATAGCTGTAAGTCTGGGAGATGCAGAAACATTGATTCAGCATCCTGCTACCATGACGCACGCTGTTGTTCCTAATGAAGAGAGGGAACGGATGGGGATTCATGACACTTTGCTCCGACTGTCTGTTGGCCTGGAAGCTTGGGAGGATATCCAGGCTGATATTGAGCAGGCTCTTGAAAAAATTTAAATCGTAAATTCAAAATAACCAAACAAGCAGAGAAAAACCTTCCTCTGCTTGTTTGATTTATAGAAATTGGTTCAATATCCCGACGAATTCTTCCAATTTTTCCTGATCCAATTCATCAAATCTGTTCTTTTCAGGAGAGTCAATGTCAAGGACACCGATCAATTGACCGTAC
Organism: Bacillota bacterium; assembly: GCA_030705745.1. Taxonomy (GTDB): domain Bacteria; phylum Bacillota; class Bacilli; order Bacillales; family Cytobacillaceae; genus Neobacillus_A. Next base: position 3,765 of record JAUZPT010000026.1, read on the forward strand.
TTGATTAAGGGAATTACGATTTCCGATTGGGACGCCGCATCGCAGGCGATGTGGCCTGGAAATTGATGTACATCCTCTACGCGCACGGTTTCCAATAAGCGGGCGGAAGTTCCGCATACCCCTTTGCCAATGGGGATTCTCACGCAGGCTGGCAGCCCCTGAAACGGACCCAATACTAATTCATTGCTTTCATCCAACAAATAAAATCCAACCCAATTTATGCGTTCCAAAAATAAATTTAAGAGAGCAGCCGCATTGCTTAAATTGGCAATCCGATTTTTTTCTCCATTTAGCAACGCATGAAGCTGTTTTTTTACAAGTTCGTAATTTTCTTCCCTCGTGCCGTTATACATTTCGACGTTAAACATCGATATTCACCTGTCTTTCAAATTGTTTTATTCATTATAGTAACAAAAATAGCAGTATTTGAGGAGAAATTGTCGAGAACTTCCTAAAGGAATGATTACGATGTTGCAAGAATGTAGAGAGTAGGGCAGGTTAGCGCACGCCTATAGGAGGAATCAAGGTGAAAAAGAACTCGAAATCAATAATCGTACAGGAGGCAATCAAATTATTTAATACACAAGGATATTCTGGCACATCCTTAAGGGATATTGCAAAAAAAGCGAACGTGAATATAGCGAACATCGCATATTATTTTGATAATAAACAAGGCTTGCTCGAATTTTGCTTTACCACTTTTTTTGAACAATATCTATCCGAAATGGAAGAGGCAGTGGCAGTTCTCGATGAAGGTGCCATGGCAAGCTTAAGGAATTTGGTTTCGAATCTCATTTATTTTCAGTGCAAAAACATCCACTTAACAAGATTCATCATAAGGGAAATGTCAATCGATTCGCAGATTGTCAGAGAAATTATGACTACGTATTCGTTGAAAGAAAAATTTTATTTTCAAAAGATTCTTGAACGTGGAATTGAAAAGGGCGAATTCAAACCGCATTCCTCTAATTACTTGATTATTCAATTGAAAAGTTTATTGAATATGCCCTTTTTATATTCCCATTACCTATCAGAAGTTCTTCATGTACTTCCACATGAACGTTATTTTGCCGATCAATATATACGAGAAATATTCCAATGGATGGAGAGTTCTCTCTTTACAGAGGCAAAATTTCCAGAAGAAATTGTCGTAAGTTAGCATTATAAAGCCCCCTTTAATGCTGGAATATGGCTTATTTTGATGAAATAGAAGAATTTCTCTAAAAAAAATGAAAATAATAGTCAAAAATTGTCGGTTACATGGTATCATAAAATCTATATAAATAAATCATTCACCTATACTTACCTAAAAAACAATCGATTTTAAATAGAAATGATGTTGCCGGAAACAGGGGGCTTATGATGGAGTATATCATTGGGATTATTTTCCTTATAATTATTTTATTCGTGACAGGTTTTTTTATAAAAAAGAAATATTTTAAGGTAATGGATAGGCTCGAATCGTGGAAGATCGACCTTACCGACCGTCCTGTTTTGGATGAAATGTCCAAGGTTAAGCAACTCAATATGAATGGACAAACTGAAGAGCTCTTTGAGCGATGGCGCAATGAATGGGATGAAATTGTCACAGTCAGGCTTCCCAATTTGGAAGAGCTGCTTTTTGACGCGGAAGAATACATTGATAAATACAGATTTCGCCGTGCAGCAGAAATCCAGCAGACTATTGGCGGGAAATTGCAGGAAATTGAAGATTCAATAACGAAGATTCTTGATGAACTAAATAATCTAGTCGGAAGTGAAGAGAAAAACAGGGTGGAAATGGAGCATTTAACGGAAGTTTATCGCGACTCCAAAAAAACCTTATTGGCACATCGCCATAGCTTCGGGAAATCAGAAAAAAACTTGGAAAAATATCTTGACGAAGTGTCATCGAAATTTCGGGATTTTGCAGATAAAACGGAGGATGGGGATTACCTGGAAGCTAGGGAAGTCGTTTTGACCATTAAAAACAAACTGGAAATGATAAAAAAGTGTATGGAAATGATTCCTCAATATTTAATTGAGTGTCAGTCGATCTTACCCGCCCAGTTTTACGAAGTAAATGAAGGCTATAGAGAGATGACACAACAGGGATATTATTTGGAGCATCTTCAGCTTGAAGAGGAAGTAGAAAATCTCGAGCGAGACTTAGCCGAAATGATTGCCTATATTGAAGAAGCAAACATTGACAACATTGGTGAAGGAATTAATGGAATAAAAGATAAAGTGGATGAACTTTTCGATTTGATGGAAAAGGAAGTAAATGCAAGGCATTTTATTATTCAGCATGAAAAACAGACCGCTGGAATATTAGATGCTGCATTGTCCGAGGGCGAAAATCTCAAAGCGGAAACGGTCCACATTCAACAAAGCTATCATATAGCCGAAAACGAGCTTGAGATGCAAAGGCACCTGGAAGTACAGCTCTCATCCCTCTATAAACGTTTTGAAATTTTAACGGAAAAAATAAAACAAAACGATACAGCGCAATCTTTTTTGAGTGAAGAACTTGGTGAAATTAAAGACGAACTCGATTCAATACAGGAAGAGCAACGGAGCTTTGGAATTAAATTACAGGCTTTGAGAAAAGATGAACTTGCCGCACGCGAAAAGGTTAATGAGTTAATCAAGCGTATTGGCGAATCTTCAAGGATTCTTTCCAAAAGCAATATCCCCGGACTTCCCCAGGAATATAAGTATTTGTTTGAAGATGCGAAAGAAAGCATTCAACATGTAACACTTAGACTGGAAGAAAATCCATTGAATATATCATCGGTCCATCAATATCTTGAAATCGCTGTTTTGACAGTTGATAAGCTCTTGAACACTACGACTGAAATGGTTGAAAATGTCGCGCTTGCCGAAAAAGTAATTCAGTATGGAAATCGATACAGAAGAAATTATCCTTCGATTGCAAAAGGTTTGAATGATGCCGAGGCGTCATTCCGCAAATATGATTACAGGGGAGCGCTGGAACAGGCGGCGACTTCCATTGAAGAAATTGATCCAGGTGCACTGAAGAAAATTGAGAGTATTCTCAATAACGAGGAATAATTGAAAATCTGGCAGATGCCACCACAGAATATTTTAGACCGATTCGCAATGGCGGATCGGTCTTTTCATTACTCTTTAAACTATGATAAGATTTACTTTTAATAGTTGATTATTGGAGCAAGAAAGGGGAAGGCGATGATTTATTTCGATAATAGTGCAACAACAAAGCCATACAAGGAAGTACTTGAATCCTTCCTCAAAGTATCTTCGGATTTTTTTGGCAATCCTTCATCGCTTCATGGGTTGGGCGGACAAGCTGAAAAGCTTCTTGCACAGGCAAGGAAGCAAATTTCCACCTTAATGAATACAAAACCGGGAGAAGTTATTTTTACTTCCGGAGGAACAGAAAGCAACAATTTAGCGATTAAAGGTATAGCATTGATGTATAGAGGCAGAGGCCACCATTTGATTACGACTGAAATTGAACATCCATCCGTCCTCGCTTCGATGCGACAATTAGAGGGTCTAGGATTTGAAGTGACTTATTTGCCAGTTGATTCAAATGGAAGGGTCCGTCTGTCGGAAGTAAAGGAATCCCTACGAGAAGAAACGATTTTGGTTTCCATAATGCACGTTAATAATGAAGTGGGCTCGATACAGCCAATAGAAGAAATTGGTGAGTTGCTTTGCTGTTATCCAAAAACCCTGTTCCATGTAGACCATGTACAGGGTGTGGGAAAGGTCCCACTTGATTTGGATACATGTAAAATAGATCTTATGTCCATTTCGGGCCATAAATTTCATGGTGTAAAAGGAACGGGTGCACTACTAATTCGTGAAGGTGTCAGCTTATCACCCTTGTTTTCGGGGGGAGATCAGGAACGGCGCCAAAGAAGCGGAACCGAGAACGTCCCTGGAATAGTGGCTATGGCAAAAGCTCTTCGTCTTGAAATGGAAAATAGAGACAGGCATTTTCAAAAGTTAATCAATATTCAGAAGGTGTTAAGAAGCAGCTTGTCGGAAATTGAAGGCATCACAGTGCATACACCTGATACGTTTTTCGCCCCGCACATTTTAAATTTCTCGATTGCTGGTATAAGAGCGGAGGTATTTGTTCATGCGCTTGAGGAAAGGGAAATCTATGTCTCGACAACGAGTGCATGTTCTTCAAAAAGAAGAATGCCTAGCAAGACTCTTTTGGCCATGGGTATTTCACCTGAAAATGCAGAGAGTTCCATTCGGATAAGCCTTTCATACGACAACACAGAAGACGAAGCACAAAAAGCATTGGCTGCAATCGAGGAAACAGTGAGAAAACTAGGAAGGAAAAAGAGCAAACATGAACTATGAACGCATATTAATCCGTTATGGAGAAATTTCTACCAAAGGAAGAAACCGCAAAATATTTGTGGATAAATTGAAAAAAAGTATCCAACGGGCATTGGTCGCATACAAGGAGATTGAAATCGAAGCGAACCGTGATCGCATTTATATTTTATTGAACGGTGCTGACTGGGATCAGATTTCGCCTATTTTGCGTACGATTTTTGGCATCCAGTCATTCAGTCCGGGCATCAAAGTTGCACTTGATATTGATGAAATGAAAACCGCTGCTCTTGAACTTGTTTCAAGCCATTTTAAGAAAGGGCAAACCTTTAAAATTACCGGTAAAAGGGCAGACAAATCATTTGAACTTAACACCGATGAAATTAACCATACGTTTGGAAGTCATTTGCTCAAAAGTATTCCAGGCTTAAAAGTTGATGTGAATACCCCTGATATCAACCTGCAAATTGAAGTTCGAAAAGAAGCAGCGTATTTGAGCTGCGAAACGATTCAAGGGTCCGGTGGTCTCCCAGTCGGCTCAAGCGGAAGGGCAATGCTCATGCTTTCTGGAGGAATTGACAGTCCTGTTGCCGGATACTTGTCTATGAAAAGAGGTTTGGAAATTGAAGCTGTTCATTTTTACAGCCCGCCGTTTACGAGTGAACGTGCACGGCAAAAAGTAATAGACCTTGCCGAAAAACTATCGATGATTAGTGGCCAAATCACTCTCCATATCGTTCCGTTTACTGAACTGCAGCAAGCCATTCATCAACAAGTGCCTGAAAATTATTCAATGACGACGACAAGGCGAATGATGCTTCGAATTACAGAGGAAATAAGGAGAAAGCGGGAAGGCCTTGCGATTATTACTGGAGAAAGTCTCGGCCAGGTCGCCAGCCAGACGCTTGAAAGCATGTTTGCGATTAATGAAGTAACAAATACGCCAATCTTCCGTCCGTTAATTACGATGGATAAAACAGATATTATGAAAATAGCCCAAGAGATCGATACACATGATATCTCGATTTTGCCTTATGAGGATTGCTGTACTGTGTTTGTACCTGCTTCGCCAAAGACAAAGCCGCGAAGAGATAAAGTAGGTCATTACGAAAGCTTTATTGATTTCGAACCGTACATACAAACTGCAGTCAGTGGAACAGAAATGCTACACATCGGGGAAGCTGTAACTGCCAAAAAGCTCGAAAAAGATATTAACGATTTATTTTAATCAAATTTCAATTGTTTAAAACGTTTAATTATTAACAGAATTCAATTTTTTTGTGAACAATTACCAATTAATTAATTGAATGATGTCATGTGGTTCTACACATTCTATATTTACAAAGGAGGTGAAATCACATGGCAAACAACAGTTCAAATCAATTGGTCGTTCCTGGTGTACAACAAGCTCTTGACCAAATGAAATATGAAATTGCTTCTGAATTTGGAGTACAACTTGGCGCAGACACTACAGCACGTGCAAACGGATCTGTAGGTGGTGAAATCACAAAGCGTTTAGTTCAAATGGCTGAACAACAATTAGGCGGTTACGCTCGATAATAAAATATACCATGGCTACAGGGAACGGGATAAAACCCGTTCTCTTTATTTGTGTCAAAAACAAATTACTCATAATTTAAATTTTTATGAAAATTTAGTATAATATATGTATGTCATGAATTTTGGAGGAGAAAACATGAAAAGGGAAGATTTGATCGCACCCGAATACTATAACCTCGTTTCGGAGATGGAACGATTTTCGAAAGAATCAGACAGAGTGGCATTAAAGTGGGAAAATGAAGAAGGCGAGAAAGAAGAAATTACATATAAAGAGATGATGAAGAAGGTCAACCAAGCTGGCAATGCTTTTGTGAAACATGGATTAACGAAAGGTGATGTCGTCCTTGTGATGGCCCCAAGGTTAATAGAAGCATATGTCGTTTATTTGGCTGCATTGAAAGCGGGTTTCGTAGTCATTCCGAGTTCCGAAATGTTGCGGGGAAAAGATCTTCAATATCGAATTACTCATGGAGATGTAAAGGGGATTATCAGTTATTACCCGTATATCAACCAGTTTGACACGGTACTGGAATTGGATACAATCACCAAATTTTCACTTGGCAAGCCAGCTGAAGGGTGGATTTTTCTCGATGAAGAAATGAAAGCGTCTTCAGACGAGTTTTCGTTTGCACAAACGAAGCGTGATGATATGGCTTTTTTATCGTATACTTCCGGTACAACCGGCAATCCGAAAGGCGTTGTCCATACGCATGGTTGGGCCTTTGCCCACCTAAAGACGGCTGCGAAGAACTGGCTTTGCATTGAAGAAGGAGATACGGTATGGGCAACGGCTGGCCCGGGGTGGCAAAAATGGATTTGGAGCCCATTTTTGTCCGTGCTAGGGTCTGGGGCAACCGGCTTGGTGTATCATGGGAAATTTGAGCCAGGAACGTATTTGAAGCTGCTGGAAACGTACCAGGTAAATGTATTGTGCTGTACTCCAACCGAGTATAGACTTATGGCAAAGGCGGATAATCTCCATGAATTTAAACTTCCTGCATTGCACAGTGCCGTTTCTGCAGGAGAGCCGCTCAACAGGGAAGTAATTGAAATCTTTAAAAAGCATTTCAATGTTCAGGTACGGGATGGATATGGTCAAACGGAGAATACGCTCCTCGTTGGTGTCACGAAGGATATGGAGCTCAAACCGGGTTCGATGGGCAAACCGACACCTGGAAATAGGGTGGAAATCATTAATGAAGAAGGGCAAATTTGCGGAGTTGGTGAAGTAGGTGATATCGCTGTTCATCTTGAAACACCTGCGCTCTTTAAAAATTACTATAAGGATGCTGAAAGAACAGCGATGCAATTCCGCGGAGATTATTATGTCACCGGAGACAAAGCAAAAATGGACGATGACGGATATTTTTGGTTTGAAGGACGCGGAGATGATATCATTATCAGCTCAGGATATACGATTGGGCCGTTTGAAGTGGAAGACGCTCTTGTAAAGCATCCTTTTGTCAAAGAATGCGCAGTGGTGGCTAGTCCTGATGAAATCAGGGGAAATATTGTAAAGGCATTTGTCGTTTTGAAGGAGGATGTGGACGAGAACCATCCTGATTTGATTAAGACCTTACAAAATCATGTGAAAGAGCTGACGGCACCTTATAAATATCCGAGAAAAATTGAATTTTTGCAAGAGCTTCCTAAAACGACATCAGGGAAGATACGCCGGATCGAGCTTCGCCAAAAAGAGCAATCTGTAGGTAAAAGCTAACAATCGATGTTTCAAAAGCAGGCGGGTATGAACCGTCTGCTTTTTATTGTAAGGAGAGATGGGCAATGGGGAAATTATGGTTTGGAGGTACAATGTATACGCTTCAAGACGAAGGGCAAACAGTAGAGGGGATGTATACAGAAAACGGTAAAATCGTCGCCATGGGGGAAATCAGTACACTCGAATCAGTATATAAAAATAAAATTACAGAACGAATCGACTTGCAAAGAAACACTCTTTTTCCAGGATTTGTCGACAGTCACATGCATTTGATTGGACATGGTGAAAAATTGATTCGCCTCGACCTTTCTAGATTTACATCAAAGAAAGCTGTATTGAATGCGGTTAAAGAAGAAGCTGAACGATTACATGAAGGAGAGTGGCTTATTGGTGAAGGCTGGAATGAAAACCTGTGGGAGGTTCCCGAGAGCATTCATCGCCATGAAATCGATGATATTGTCCCTGAGCATCCAGTAGTGCTAAAACGCATTTGCAGGCATGCCATGATTGTAAATACACAAGCCATGAATACTGCAGGTATTACGGAAACGACAGCATGTCCGACAGGCGGCGTTATTGAGAAAGACGCAAACGGCACTTTAAGCGGCTTGTTAAAAGATAAAGCGCAGGAGTTGCTTCTAACCGTCATTCCGGAAGTGTCAGAGGAGTATTTAGTACGGGCAATCGATGCTTCCATCAACGATTTATACTCACTCGGTCTCACAGGTGCACATACGGAGGATTTGCATTATTACGGGGGGTTTGAACGAACATTCAAAGCTTTTAAATCCGTCATCGAGGAAACAGGCATGAAATTCAGGGCGCACTTGCTTGTGCACCATGAAGTCATAGACGACATGGTCTGTACTGGAGGAAGCTTCCTTGCCGGTAATGAATGGCTCGAATTTGGCGCAATGAAGATATTTGCTGATGGTGCATTGGGGGGAAGAACAGCACTTTTAAGCGAACCTTATCATGACGATCCAACAACAACTGGGGTGGCCATTTTCAGTCAGGAAAAATTAAATGAACTCGTAGCAAAAGCACGTGAACATGAAATTCCTGTTGCCGTTCATGCCATCGGCGATTTGGCATTTGAGCTTATTTTGAATGCAATCGAACGCCATCCATTAAAAGGAAATGGCAGAGACCGTTTAATTCATGCCCAAATTCTTCGAGAAGACTTGCTTGAACGAGCGAATAAACTTCCGTTGATCCTTGATATACAGCCAAGATTTTTGGCTTCAGACTACCCTTGGGTGATTGACCGAATAGGTTTAGAAAGAATGGAGTATTGCTATGCATGGAAATCATTAATCAATGCGGGGATGCATTGTGCAGGTGGATCGGATGCTCCGATTGAGCCAGCTGATCCATTGCTTGGTATTCACGCAGCCGTCACGAGAACGAATCCGGAAGATCCAGCAAAAAAGGTATATCAGCCTGAACAAGTGCTGACAGTTTATGAAGCAATCTCTCTATTTACAAAGGGAAGTGCATTTGCCGCGAGCCATGAAGAAGATCGGGGTGTGCTAAAGGAAGGCTTCCTTGCGGATTTTACGATTTTTGATCGTGATCTTATGAAAATTCCTGCAGCTGAAATTTTAGAGGCACGTGCTGTGATGACGGTAATCGGAGAAGAAATCGTCTATTCGAATTTAGCGGAGTAAACAAAAAGATTGGCAGAGCCTCTCTTTCACCTTATAATTAATTTCAGATTATTTCGAAAAGTGAAAGAAGAGAGGCTCAAACAAAATGAAAAAAAATGAAGTGCAGCTTGGAGCTACGTATGCCGGTTTTTCGTATTTCCTATGGGGATTACTGCCGATTTATTGGAAATTACTCAATCATGTAAACGCTGAAGAAATTCTCGCCAACCGTGTTTTTTGGTCTTTTGCGTTTATGTCCGTCGTTCTTTTTGCCACAAAAAAGGGGGGGATTTTGCTTCAAACTCTTAAAGGTTTTGCCACAAATAAAAAGCAAATGTTTGCTCTGATTGTTGCCTCCTTATTGATTAGTGTTAATTGGTTCATTTATATTTGGGCCGTAAATAGCAATCAAATGATTGAGGCTAGCCTTGGCTATTACATCAATCCACTCGTCAGTGTGCTACTTGGTATGCTCGTTTTAAAGGAAAAACTCTCACCTTTCCAGTACGTTTCCTTTTTTCTTGCGGTAATTGGAGTGTTGATCATATCCATTTCGTACGGACGTTTTCCCTGGATTGCGGTTGTTTTGGCGTTATCATTCGGTTTATACGGCCTTGCAAAGAAATTGATCAACGTGGAATCCGCTGTGGGGCTGACACTTGAAACGATGGTCGTCACACCGATTGCTGCTATTTATTTAGTTTACTTATTCTCAAAGGGTACAAATTCATTTTTATCGGCACCATGGGAAACGGATGCACTTTTAATTGGAGCGGGTGCCGCAACAGCGGTTCCGCTACTGTATTTTGCGAAAGGTGCTCAAAAAATTCCTTTATCGATGCTTGGATTTTTGCAGTATATCGCACCTACCTTAACGCTGATCCTTGGAATTTTCGTTTATGGTGAACAATTTTCAATGCTCCAACTAATTGCATTCATTTTTATTTGGTCCGCATTAACCGTTTATTCTTTATCAAAAACAAGGCTTTTCACTGCCAGAATTAATCGGGTGAAAGCCTAAAAAACCTTATCAGCACTTGTGCTGATAAGGTTTTTTTAGCTAATCAGAATTTATTGGCCAATCTGCGAGTTTTCTTTATAAGAAAGTTCGCTTCACTTTTTCCCAGAAGGAATTGTCTTTTAATTTAATTGTCTTTATTTTTTTATCACTTAATTTAATTTCTATTTTTTCGACATGGCGGATGCTTAATGCTTCGTTATCCATTCCCATAATAGGCTGGTCATTCCCCTCGGACATGACATTTAATGTGAGGTTTCGCTCATTGCTTAAGATGAAAGAAGCTCCCAGTGTCCGATAGTGGTTATTGTTGACTGATGCCACTTCACTTACTTGCATGCAAGGCAGCAGCGGGTCAACGACTGAACCGTTAACCGATTTATTATAAGCTGTACTGCCGGTTGGTGTGGCAACAATCAGCCCATCCCCTCTAAACGTTTCAAAATGAATTTGATCAATAAATACATCCATGACGAGCGTTTTAATAATCGAAGAACGCAGGCTGAATTCATTCAAGCAATGAAAGGTGCCTTGGCCATCGACGGCTACTTCAATGACTGGATACCGTCTCACTTCGATTTGCTCATTTACTGATGCTTCTATCATTTTGGATGTATCATTGTAGCGAAAATCACAATACATGCTCAGACTATTTTTCGTTGATATGCCAGCGTATAAACAATCTTCACGAAATCCTGTTTTTCTTACTGCCTGCAAAAAAGTTCCATCTCCACCGATACTGGCGATTATGTTCGCATCTTTGTGGTCTTTCACAATTGTAAAGCCGTATCTTTCTGCAAGGTCATAAAGGGGAGCTGCTTTTTCGAGTATGTCCGCATCCCGTTTATGGTAAAAAAATAAATTCCGTCGATTTTCCATACTGCTTCCTCCTGTCATTGAAAAGCTGAATTCAATACGATGTCCTAACCATTTCATTCAAATACAAATCTTTGTTAAAAAAGCTTTTTTAATAGAACTTTAATTAAAAATTTGAAGAATAATTTAAGTGTAGCATTATTTGAATTTTTTAGAAATTGATTACCTTTCATCTGAGTAAAATTCTTTTAACGAAAGCATTTAAGGTTTAGTTCCCCCTCTTTTTGTCAATACTAGCAGGCTGAAAGGTTGTGAACGAAAATGAAATGGCTCGCATTGGCTACTATAATTCTTTTGTTCCTGCTAATCCTTATAATTTGTACAAAAATATCCATTTTTTTAACATATTATCACCATCAGGATAATGATGATTTGAAGATAGAATTTAAGATATGGTTCGGCTTAATCAAGTACAAAATAAATGTGCCGTTAATTAAAGTAGACGAAAATTCTCCTTCGATTGTAATAAAACAAAATACTCAGCAGGGTAAGGAAATGGGCGGATCTGCTGAAAATGAAACAAAGCAATTTTCTGTTCATGATCTTCTTAACACCGTGCGCGATGCAAAAGAGATACTTGAGCATGTTTTTAAATTGCATTCGATTGTAAGGAAGTTCTTGAAAAAAGTGACGATAAAAAAACTGGAATGGAATTCACTAATCGGGCTGGGCGATGCGGCGCATACCGGGATGATTGTCGGGGCGTTTTGGGCTATTAAAGGAAGTTTTATTGGACTGCTAAGCCATTATATGAAATTAAAAGAAAACCCTAAAATTTCCATTGTTCCTCATTTTCAACAAACCATCTCTCAGATGCATATTAAATGTATTTTTCAATTCCGAATCGGGAATGCTATTTTAGCAGGAATAAAACTGATTAAATTCTGGAGAGGCGGGCTTCCAAAGTTTAGAACAAAACCGTTGTCCACGCTTTCAGGCGAAAAATCAAAATCTATTTAATCGAGGAGGAAGCACCATTGACTGATCATCCAATTCAAGGACTCATGACTACTGCGATGGAAAGCTTAAAGGAAATGATTGATGTAAATACGATCATAGGTGATCCGGTGGAAACCCCTGACGGAAGTGTTATTTTGACTGTGTCAAAAGTAGGGTTCGGATTTGCGGCTGGAGGAAGCGAATTTATTCTTGAAAACGCACAAAAAGAAAATAATCAAGGGCAGGGACAGACTGCGGGGCAAACGAAGCATCCTTTTGGCGGTGGTAGCGGTGGGGGAGTTTCCATAACTCCAATTGCCTTTTTAATCGTTAACTCACAAGGTGTAAAAATGCTGCATCTTGATGAAAGTACTCATTTATATGAGAAAATTCTCGATTTGGCACC
>JAUZPT010000260.1 GCA_030705745.1 Bacillota bacterium
AAAATAAAACAGCGCCTGTCTCTGAATCCATAAGAACTGCTGCTTAACTTTTGATATGAACAGTTGAATTCTTGCTTGCAAACGTATTTATTCCGATGGAAAAAATAAACATAAAAACAACTATACAACTTATAAATTTCAACGCAGCCATCACCCTTACTGAAACATTTTTCACCAACTCTAGATTGACGAAATCCATCCCTAAAACCTCTAAATGGGTTTTCTACCGCTTACTAATAATGTATTTAAAAACTTCCTAAAACAAAACCGGTCTGCTTAATGAAACAAACCGGTTCTTTTTATTTTATTCTCTTTTTTGAAATTAACAATGTTATCTGAGCCATTGTAAAAGGCAATGAAGATTTTTTTCGGTATGCAAGATACTTGGGCTCCCATAAATCAGTAAATTTCATCTTGAAATTTCTCAATCCCTGAAACTGATAAATGAAGTGGCCATGCAAAAAGATTTGTGCCGCAATTCTTTCGCTAAGAAAAGAAAAACGCGACAAACCGACATTCACTAATGGAGCCATACCCATACTAAATCGCTTATAACCATTTTTTTCGGCCAATTCAAAAAGTGAAAGAAAGATAAAATCTATTGTTTCCGGAGCTGCATCCGGCCGGAATCTCATTAAATCAACCGACATTGTCTTTCCTGCATCATAGATTGGCATAACACTGACAAAGCCCATAATTTCGTTCTGGCCATTTTTCACAACCGCTATCTCTGATTTATTCAAGTAATCTTCATCAAAGAAACCTAGTGAAAAACCCTTTTCCTTACGTCCTTGCAGCCATTCATTTGAAATGAATTTCATTTCCTCAATTACCTGGGAAGACAAAGGTGGTTTAATTATTTCAAATGTGTAATCTTCACGTTCAAATTGATTTCGAATCTCCCGTAACGCTTTCAATCTTTGACCTGAAAGTTTAAATCCACCTAGTTCTACAATAGCTTCCTCACCTAACTTGAAAAAATCATAGCCGTTACCGTGAAGAAATGGAAGCAAATCATTGCTCACTTGATAAAAAACGGGAGTATAACCGTGCAAATCAGCGATTTCCTGAAATTCTTCAATCGCAGCCGGGAAGTCTCTTTTATCTCCGATGGGATCTCCTAGAATGACGATCTTGTCCGCATAAGGAGAATATGAAAAAAGAACATTTTTCTTACTATTCCAAAAAACATATTTGTCATGCAGAAAAATTAAATGCGATAAGACTTTCCCTTGATACACATTTAAATGTTTCCTAATTTCTTCTTCCTGGAGAAAAGAATTTTCCATGATCCACTTTTTCGGTTTGGTAATTAAATAGCCAAATAAAAGAATTAAAAAAGCGATGGTTAGTCCAAATAACGCGCTATTGAACAAGTCTCGGTAATCAAGAATAAAATATGGAAGCAATTTTGCAGGAATATTTAATTTTGATGAAGGCAAATTCAAATATCCAATTAATAAGTACATAGATGTGATAAAGAGAATGAGAGAAACATCAAAAATCGTCTTTCCCCATGTCATCACATAGCTTTCACGATAAAATTTATCTCTGGAAATTCTCAGAAGAAGGGCAACTATGAGCATGTATATAGCTTCCTCGTAATCAATACCTTTAAAAATTGACAGTAGCGCTGCGAATGACAGTGCAATCATTGTAATATGATAGGCCCGCTTTACACTGTATTCAATTCCTCTCGATAAACCCAAGAGGAGAAAGCCTGCAGCGACAGACAACTGATGCGAAACATCAACAATCGGAAAGGAAATGAATTCCTGAACCACCTTCAATCGAGAGACCACACCTGGAATGGAAGCAGATAATAATAATACTAAGCCGGATGTAAATACGAGTCCTGTCAAAATGATATGGCTAATGCTTTGTGCAATTGTATTCGGAAGATAATTCCACGATACATTCCATCTTTGCCAATATTCTTTTAGAAAAAGAACAATGCTTATAATAAAGGGCAGTATAAAATACCCAATTCGATAAAACAGCAATAGAACAAGTACTTTTTCATTAGCAATGTGAAGATCTTGCATACCCCAAATAAAAACTAAGTCAAAGGAGCCAAGACCGCCTGGAATCATACTGATAATTCCAGCACACGATGCAATTATAAATACAGGAAGCAAATCATGGAAGCTAATCGAAATTCCAATTACTCTGCTCGTTAACCATATTGCCAAAAATATCGCGATCCACTCAAATAATGAAACAATAATTAACTTGCTACCGATTAATGGAGTAATAAGTATTTTTTCATCCTTCTTATGCTTTATCAGATGAACGCCCACAAAGACAGGTAAATAAAAACCTACACCAAAAACGGCAAAATAAAGCCATTTTATGTCATAGAAAAGGGGCGAATCCCGAAAGCCTATGGCTACGATCCATGAAAGCAAGGATAACCCCGTCAGATAGAATAAAGATACTGAGGCAATTCCACCAAGCAGTTTTCTTTTATCCTGTTCAAATTTATTGTAAAAGTATGTCCTTAACATCGCGCCTACAATACCGCCAAATCCAATTAAATTAGAAAAGGAATTGGCAATGAACGACTGTTCGATCAACTTTCGTTTTGGGACTTCGAAACCGAGTATTTTCACCAAAATATAGTCATAAAAGAACATCGGAGAAACCGCGCATAATGTTACAGCAAGTATGATTGCAAGCTTTCCAATATGTAACTGTTTGATTTCATTGCGAAGCAAATGAACATTCAAGTTGCCTGCAAATTTATTTATTTCAACTGTCGCTAAAACTAGCAAGAATAGAGGAAATATAAATTTAACAGCAGTAAAAATTTTTTCTTTTTTAACTGCAATCACGTTGATCACCCAATTTAATCAATTTACTTTAATAACTATAATCTTTTCTACCAAAAAAACAAAGAATTTTATTATATTTGTGTTATTAAAGTACTAGGCAAACATTTCTTATTGGGAAAAACATCACACTTTCTTTTTAGCCAATGACACCGTATTTAAGACGGAACAAATTATTTTCACTTAAGTTATTTCCATTATAAGCGATGCTTAGCTGCGTATACATTGCTGTTTATGGAAGAATATAAAAGAGTATTAAAAATCCAGAAAGCAGGACGCTCAAAAATGCATGTAATAATAGTCTCCATCGTACGAACAACGATTTCTTTTATAGTTTTAATGCTTATCACTTTATTTTTCGGGAAACAAATTAATTCCCATAAAAATTATTTCAACTATGCTCTTTCAATTACTCTTGGTTCTTTTGTTGCTAATATGGGATTTGACGTGAATATTAAATTTATACCAATGCTAGTTGCTTTAAGTACGTTAATTCTTGGATATGTTTTATTATCGTATGCTTCCAATAAAAGTGTATGGATTCGGCAGTGGGTTGCAGGGAAACCCACCGTTATTATTAATAATGGACAAGTTCTTGAAGAAAGGATGAAAAAATCAAAATATACAATCGACAATTTGAATCAACAATTGCGCGAACTAGGAATTTTTAATATTGAAGAAGTGGAATTTGCCATTTTAGAAGTTAGTGGGAATTTATCTGTTTTGAAAAAAGAGATCTACTTAAACACTGTTAAAAAAGATTTATCGAATAGCTATTCTCGCGATTCGATCTTCCCCACCGAAATGATCTTAGAAGGAAAAATGATAAAAGAAAATTTAAAACCACCCTATGATCTGGCTTGGCTTAAGGAAGAGCTAGAGAGAAAAAATGTTAAAGTAGCCGAAATCAATTATGCAGTTCTTTCAACAAACGGTGAATTGTACATAGATACATTTAAAGACAGTCGAGGTTCAGTGGATGCGACTTCTTAAGCAGATTTTCTAGGGAATTTCTAAACTTCCTAACTTCTTTTTTTATCCTCAAATCAATAATGCCACCATTTGGGTGGCATCATTTTGACAATATCAACGTATTTTTTGAGAGAACTATTTCTCCCTTTCCAAAAGTCCCGTCAAAAAGGACAAAAATGTGTATAAACCAGCCTTCACGGTTGGCTGTGCCGATAAATCCTTTGTTGGATCCAAACAAACAATATCCATGGCCCCCACCTTCGCTGATTTTCCTGCAAGGTAAACCGCTTCAGCTAATTCGTCCGTACTCATTCCTCCAGGCGTAGAAGCCGGTACACCAGGAGCATATGCAATATCGAGTACGTCCATATCAATTGTCACATAGATGATGTCTACTTTTTCCTCGAGTTCCTTCAATGCACTTTGCACCGTTTCGGAAATTCCCTTTTTCCTTGCCTCTTTAAGAGTAATATAATTCACACCGTGAACCTTGGCATATTTTATTAGAGATTGTCCGTTAAAAAATCCATGAAGCCCAATATTATAAACGTTTTCTCCTAATACTGTACCACGTTCGATTAAATTCCGAATTGGTGTACCATTAGTCGGCCCATGTGGGGCTAAATCACGCAAATCGAGATGGGTATCGAACTGTAAAATGCCGATGTCCTTATTTGGAATCGTTTCTTTCAATCCGGAAACAAGCATTGCAGTGATCGAATGGTCACCTCCAATTGCAATTGGAAAAGCAAAGGGATATTCCTGTTTTACTCCAGCCATCACTTCTTTAATATTACTATGGCATTTCGGAATATCTGTCGTATGCATTTTGACATCGCCAAGGTCGGCTACCTTTAAGTCGACTAAATCCCTTGCATAATCTAGATTGAAAGTCGAGAAGCCTTTCCAGGCCCTTCGGAAAAACTCTGGAAACTCGGAAGCACCTGATACACTGATAGAGGAACGTGATAACGGGACGCCGAAAAGA
>JAUZPT010000261.1 GCA_030705745.1 Bacillota bacterium
AAACGTATGAATTGATGAAAGAAAGTGGTTTCCTCAACGAATATGCCATCATCGCACAAGGAATTACTAGTGGAAGCCGATCGAGATTGACTCGTAATTTTAAACGGTATGACAAGGCTATACTTCTCGGCACGAGCAGCTTTTGGGAGGGTGTTGACATTCCAGGTGAGGATTTATCCTGTCTTGTTATTGTGCGTCTCCCTTTTAGTTCACCGGATGAGCCGCTTACTCAAGCAAAAAATGAATTAATCTCTCAAAACGGAGGAAACCCTTTTGCAGATTATTCATTGCCTGAAGCGATTCTTAGATTTAAGCAAGGCTTTGGCCGCCTAATCAGGACAGAAAGTGACCGAGGCGTGATTGTCATCTTTGATAAACGAATACTTACATCCTCGTATGGAAAGGATTTTATACAGTCAATTCCTCCAGTGCCGATAAAAAATGGAACGATTGATTTGATTGTCGAGAGGATACAAACATGGTTGTGAAACTGTTATAATGAATAGAATAAAATTATGCATTTCATTTTTAGGAGGACCACATGGAAAATAAAATAGAAGTTCTATCGACTGTGAAAATACAACACAGCCCTGATTTATATAAAGTTGTTGATTCTCTAAATCGAACGTTAAAGGAAAAAGACTTAATGTTTGGACTTGCATTGGACCAGAATGATCAAAATAAAGCGATATTTACAATTTATCGTACATAGTGAAGTGAAGATTAATGAAAAAATGGATAATAGTACTCATACTTTTTTTGCTTGTCCTATTTGGAATAAGTGCAAAAGTGTATTTAAAAGCGACAGAACCTGTTAATCAAGCAGAAACAAAAGCATTGGCTATTGCTCAAAAAAAGATTCATTTGAGTGAGATTGACGATTTTCATCTTTATCATGGGAATGAAACAATCTATGTGATTGAAGGCAAAAATAATAAAGGTGAAAAAGTCATTGTCTGGATACCAGAGAAAAGCAGGGAAATAATTGTTAGAAAAGCAAAAAACGGCCTGACAAAGGAAGAAGCGATTCAGCAGCTGCTTAAGAAAAGAAATCCACAAAAAATCATCGCTACAAGGCTTGGAATGGAAAAAAATATTCCATATTGGGAAATTTACTATCTTTCTGGAGATCATTTAATAAACTATTATTGTATTGATTTTGACACTGGTGAAATGCTGAAAAGAATCGAAAACTTATAGTGAAGGGGAAACGGAATGAATATTCAGCTTGCAAACAGGGTGATGGCTCTGACCCCGTCATCCACATTGGCAATAACTGCTAAAGCAAAAGAATTAAAGGAACAAGGTGAAAATATTATTGGCTTGGGTGCAGGGGAACCAGATTTCAATACGCCGAAGCATATAATTGACGCTGCATTCCAATCAATGAATGAAGGACAAACGAAATATACACCTTCGGCAGGCTTGCCCGGTCTAAAAAAAGCGATCATCGAAAAGTTTCAACGTGATCAGGAAATAGCCTATTTGCCAAATGAAATTATCGTGACAAATGGCGCAAAACATGGTTTATATACATTGTTTCAAGTACTTTTAAATGAAGGGGATGAAGTCATCATCCCGATTCCCTATTGGGTAAGCTACCCTGAGCAAGTTAAACTTGCAGGTGGTGTGCCAGTGTATGTTGAAGGAGACGAACGGAATGATTTTAAAATTACTCCTCAACAATTAAGGGAATGTATAACTGGTAAAACAAAGGCTGTTATCATCAATTCACCAAGCAATCCGACAGGTGTTCTTTATACTGAAAAGGAACTGAAGGAGCTAGGGGATGTTTGTCTTGAAAAGAACATCTTAATTGTATCGGATGAAATTTATGAAAAATTGACATATGATGGTATGAAACATATTTCGATTGCGCAATTATCCCCGCAATTAAAAGACCAGACTATTATTATTAATGGAGTGTCCAAATCGCACTCCATGACAGGATGGAGAATTGGCTATGCTGCAGGGAATAAGGACATCATTGAGGCGATGACGAACCTTGCTAGCCACAGCACTTCAAACCCGACTACAACCTCTCAATATGCCGCTATTGCCGCCTATAATGGATCGCAGGAAGCTGTCGAGGAAATGCGAAAAGCATTCGAGAGTCGATTAGAGATAATTTTTGAAAAGCTGATAGCGATAAGAGGCTTTCATTGTGTGAAACCGCAAGGGGCTTTCTATTTATTTCCCAATGTTGTTGAGGCTGCTAAAAATTCGGGATATAAAGATGTAGATGCGTTTTCAGAGGCGCTGCTCGTTAAAGCAAAAGTAGCCGTTATTCCTGGTTCTGGTTTCGGCGCACCTGACAACATTCGACTTTCTTACGCAACTTCATTGGATCAATTAGAGGAAGCTGTCGAAAGAATTAGGAAGTTTGTCGAAGAAAAGAATTAAATGGATGTAGAGATAAAAAAATTTTTATCTCGAGTTTAACATTGAGGAAGTCCGTTGTAACGGCCTTTCTCCTTTCATTTTTTATGAATTGGCTATACTTGTCATCTACTTAGCTAGCAGAAATCATGATATACTGATGAGGAGGTGACCCGATCATGAAAGAGAGTATGTTATCCTGGATTCAGGAAGGAACAGTTTCCATACCTGCAGTTCTGTTGTCGCAATATAAAAATATGAATCTGAATGAATTGGAACTTGTTCTTTTACTCAATATAATTATGTTTGCAGAAAAGGGAAATGAATTTCCAACCCCCGAAGAACTTTCTTCAAAAATGACTATTTCTTTCACTGAATGCACCGATATGCTCAGAAGACTAATCCAAAAAGGATTTATTTTAATTACAGATGAGTATGCTCCAGATGGGATTCGCTTTGAAAAATATTCTTTGAAGCCGTTATGGGAAAAATTAATTGATTTATTTCTAATCCTGCAACAAAATGAAAAAAATATTGTAAAGAAATCGGATGAGACCGATTTATATACATGTTTTGAAAAAGAATTTGGAAGGCCATTATCACCTTTTGAGTGCGAGACACTCGGAATGTGGATGGACGATGACCGCCACGAGCCTCTCATAATAAAAGCTGCACTCAGAGAGGCCGTAATGTCAGGGAAATTGAATTTCCGTTACATTGATCGAATCCTTTTCGAATGGAAGAAAAACGGTATAAAGACGATTGAACAGGCAAAAAGTCAAGGACAGAAATTTAGACAAAAACAAGTCAAGAACAGAGGGTCACAAGAGGATCTTCCTAAAGTGGCACCCGTACCATTTTATAACTGGCTTGAACAATAATATTCAAACGTGGGCAAAGGTGCTCACGTTTTTTCTCTCATAAAATTATTACTATAGTAGGTGATTGTGTTTGTTGAATAGCACAGAGTTGCGATATTGCCTTAATACAATGGCAGAAATGTTTCCCGAAGCACATTGTGAATTGAATCATTCGAACCCTTTTGAATTGATTATTGCCGTGTCATTATCCGCTCAATGTACCGATGCACTAGTCAATAAAGTAACGCCATCACTTTTTCAAAAATATAAAACTCCTGAGGATTACCTGAGTGTGCCGCTGGAGGAGCTTCAACTGGACATTCGATCCATAGGATTGTTTAGGAATAAGGCGAAAAACATACAAAAACTGTGCAAATTATTGTTGGATGAATATGGCGGCAACCTGCCAGAAGACCGAGACGAATTGACAAAGTTCCCGGGAGTAGGGCGCAAAACAGCTAATGTGGTTGTATCCGTTGCATTCGGTGTCCCTGCCATTGCAGTCGATACGCATGTCGAACGAGTCAGTAAAAGGCTTGGAATTTGTCGGTGGAAGGATAATGTACTCGAAGTGGAAAAGACCTTGATGAAAAGAATACCAAAGGATGAATGGTCTGTCACACATCACAGAATGATTTTCTTTGGACGATACCACTGTAAAGCACAAAATCCACAATGCGAAATTTGTCCTTTACTTGAGGTTTGCAGAGAAGGAAAAAAACGAATAAAACAGAAAGGAAGATCCAATGCATAATCAAGAAAAAAAAATGAAAGTTCCACCGGAGTTGATGCATCCATTCTTCTTTCCTGATAAAGAAATACACATAAATGTTCCTGACAGGGAATTCACCCTGCACGAGAATTTTATGTATGAAATGTTTTATTATCATGGTGAAAATGCTATTCGTCCATGGGAACAGCCTGAGACCGCTATTCCTTTAGTCATTAAAGAATGGGATCATCTAAAAAATGTATTGGAACATTTGCACAGTCAACGAGACCAGTCGACCATTTTGATACATATGAAAAAGGGAATAGGCCTTTTTCTGCAGTTCTTGTATTGGAGCAATGATGAAGCAGTCAAACTGAACGATGAAACTGTTATCGATAATTTCATTTACAAACCGGTAAATGTTCAGGAAAGATTAAATTTTCTTCTATCACGCCCGCGACTGTATCATTCGTTTATACAATTGGCAGAACTGATTAAAGAACAGGAAAAGCAATTTGTAATAAAAATGATCAAGAAAAATGCATCCAGGAAATAAACCTGGATGCATTTTTTTACATATTCAAATATTTTAGTGAGTTGTTTACTAAGATAAAATCTACCTTAATGCCCTTTTCCAGGGGGTTTCTTGCCGGTACCAGTGCCAGTGCCAGTGCCAGTGCCGGTACCAGTGCCAGTGCCAGTGCCAGTGCCAGTGCCAGTGCCAGTGCCAGTGCCGGTTCCAGTGCCGGTTCCAGTGCCGGTTCCAGTGCCGGTTCCAGTACCATTGTTATTTCCGGTACCATTGTTATTTC
>JAUZPT010000262.1 GCA_030705745.1 Bacillota bacterium
TGAATCAGGAAAAATGGATAAGAACGTGACCGTAAGTGAAAATGCCATCAGAGCGGAAGGGTCCTCCATTTATTTAAAACCCGGGGAAAAGATTAAACTAAGCGATCTTGTTTATGGTTTAATGCTCAGGTCCGGAAATGACTCTGCCGTAACGATCGCTGAAGCGGTTGGTGGGAGTATGGAAGGATTTGTTTTTTTAATGAACCAAAAAGCAAGAGAAATCGGTATGAAAGATTATCATTTCTCCAATCCACACGGGTTAGATGATCATGAAAATCATTATTCAACAGCGTATGATATGGCATTGCTTACTCGATATGCCATGAAAAATGAAGTATATCGGAAAATTTCATCATCAAAGAATCATCGAGCTCCAAATCCGTCGGAAAAATGGGACAGGGTTTGGAAAAATAAAAATAGATTGTTGTCAATGTATAAATATTGTACAGGCGGAAAAACAGGGTACACAAAACGTGCAAAAAGAACCCTTGTATCAACTGCAACAAAAGGTGATATGAGCTTAATAGCAGTTACCTTAAATGACCCTAATGACTGGAATGACCATATTTCTATGTATGAAAATGGTTTTGACAGTTTTGATATGGCAGAGGTTGTTTCTAAGGGTGACATTGAAATTAAAAAAAACCCTTACTCAAAAGGAAAGCTTTATTTAAAACGCTCCATCGTCTATCCAGCAACATCGGAGGAAATGAAGGATTTCAAGGTGAAATACGAGTTGATCAAGGTACGAAGAGGAGCGCTGAACGTAAGCAAGGGGTCGAAAATTGTTGGAAAGGCAGTCGTTTATTTTGAAGGAAAACGCATTCAAGCAGCACCGATATATTATACGAGTATGAAGAAAGGAAATGAAAGTAAAGGCATATTGGACTATTTTAAAAATATGTTCTTAACCATTTTTGGTGTAAATCGAAATGGTTAATTACATCTGGGTTGGCATGACGATTATCGGAGTATTATTTGCTTTTGTGAACGGAACGATGGCTGCGGTGAATCAAGCAATTTTTTCAGGAGCTAAGGAAGCTGTGACTCTCTGTATCGGTTTGATCAGCATTCTCGTCTTTTGGCTCGGAATGATGCGGATTGCAGAAGAATCGGGACTGCTTGAAAAGCTTGCCAAGTTGTTTCGCCCTTTCATTAGTAGGCTATTTCCTGAAGTGCCTTCGGAGCACCCTGCGATGGGATACATTTTATCAAATATGATTGCCAACTTGTTTGGACTTGGAAACGCAGCCACTCCACTCGGCATTAAAGCCATGGAACAATTGAAAAAGCTTAATGGAGGAAGAAATTTTGCGAGTAGATCCATGATTACGTTTCTGGCGATCAATACATCAAGTGTAACACTTATTCCGACCACTGTTATTGCCATCAGGATGAATTACCACTCGATATCACCAACGGAAATTGTTGTTCCAACTTTAATTGCAACCATTATATCTGCTATATGCGGAATTTTAATTGATCGATATTTTTATTATCGAAGAAGCCGTAAAGGGTGAAGTGCATTGGAAGTATTCTCATTAATTTCTCTTTGGTTTATTCCAGTTTTAATTTGCTTCATTCTACTATATGGAACGATTAAAAAAGTAGCAACGTATGAACGCTTTGTAGAAGGCGGAAAAGAGGGAATTGCGATTGCAGTATCCATTATTCCTTTTTTAGTAGGGATGCTCGTATCGATTTCGGTTTTCCGGGCTTCCGGTGCATTGGAATTTCTAATGAGGATTTTCCGCCCAACACTTGAAAGAGCCGGAATACCTGCAGAGATTATACCACTTGCAATCATTCGTCCGATTTCGGGCACTGCCGCCCTTGGAATGACATCTGATTTAATCGCTATTCATGGACCAGATTCCTTTATTGGAAGACTTGCATCCGTTTTGCAAGGAAGCACGGACACTACTTTTTATGTACTAACCGTTTATTTTGGTGCTGTTGGCATTAAAAAAATGGGGGATGCCCTAAAGGTTGGTTTGCTGGCAGATCTGGCCGGAATCGCTGCGGCAATTATTGTAGTAGTGTTTATTTTTGGTACAAAATAATTAGGCGAGTTTGAGAGGAAAACAACTTTTACAAAGAAATCTTCAACCATTCAGGCTGTTTTTTGCCTTTTGGGAGGAGATTTTTTTAATTTTAAAAATACCTGACTTTGAAATTCGACAAATATGTGTCATAATTCATTAGGATGCACTAACTAGCTGCGTTTTTAGTAGTATAACGTTTGGAGTGGAAGATAGATGGAAAGATTACAAAAAGTGATTGCCAATGCAGGGATCGCGTCAAGGCGCAAGGCAGAAGAATTAATTAAAGAGGGACGCGTAAAGGTGAACGGCCACGTTGTTCGTGAACTTGGGACAAAAGTGGCTGGCTCGGATAAAGTGGAAGTAGACGAAATACCGATTCAGAAAGAAAAGCCTGTTTACTTTCTTATGTATAAACCACGTGGTGTTATTTCCAGCGTGAAGGATGATAAAGGCCGAAAGGTTGTCACAGACTTTTTTCCTCTTATGGAGGAAAGAATTTATCCGGTAGGAAGACTTGATTATGATACATCCGGTTTGATTTTGCTGACCAATGATGGAGAATTCGCCAATTTGCTCATGCATCCTCGAAATGAAATTGAAAAATCCTATGTTGCTAAAATTCAAGGAATTCCTGCAAAGGAAAGTCTGAGAAAGCTTGAAAAGGGGATTATGCTTGAAGATGGAAAAACTGCCCCTGCAAAAGTAAAGTTAGTGTCAATGGATAAAAAGAAGCAAACTTCAATTGTTGAAATTATCATTCATGAAGGGCGCAATCGCCAAGTAAGAAGAATGTTCGCGGCTATTGGCCATGAAGTGATGAAACTGAAAAGGGAACGTTATGCTTTTTTAACTCTTCAGGGGTTAAGGACAGGTGAAATTCGTGAGTTGACACCACATGAAGTTAAGCTTATGCGTGTAGCTGCAAGCGATTCCATGAGGAAAAATTCATAGAACTTTCACAAATACTTCCACAGATAAACACTATGAACACCATGAAAAATGATATAATTTAGACCAACTAATGATTGGAAACCTGGAGGGTTACACTTGAAAAAGCGGCGATTATTTATAAGAAGTTTTATTTTGCTCGTTTTAGGAGCAGCCGTTGCCTACACTTTGTACGCGAATTATACAAAAGACGACTATATGAATGTATCAGTTGGTGAGAAAGCACCTGATTTTGTCCTGAAAGACTTAAATGGAAAAAAGCACCGCCTATCGGATTATAAGGGTCAGGGTGTATTTTTGAATTTTTGGGGATCTTGGTGCAGCCCATGTGAAACTGAGATGCCGTATATTAACAATCAGTATCATCAGTTTAGTAATAAGGGTGTTCAAGTACTGGCGGTTGATATTAAAGAATCCAATCTTGCTGTTAGTCAATTTGCCGAACAGCACAATCTTGATTATCCAATTGTAATTGATAAAGATTCGCAGGTCATGAACGAGTATGGAATTGATCCATTGCCTGCGACGTTTTTGATTGATAAAAATGGGATTATTGTAAAATACCATACCGGTCAATTAACAGAGGCGATGGTCAAAGATTTTATGGAGCAAATTAAACCTTAATATTGTAAGGAGTTTTTTGAATGAAGGATGTAAAATGCGAGTGCGGGCATGTAAATCCTCATGGAACCGTTTTATGTGAGGCTTGCGGAAAAGTACTCGATGAACAGGATTGGGATAAAAATCTTCTTGATATGCGTTATGAAGGCAGTGCCCGCCGTTCAATGACTTACAACAAAACAATTGTCGATAAAATATGGAATTTTTTCTCTTCCGTTAAAGTAGGGATATGGTTAATTCTTATTACACTCGTGGCGTCGGCTATAGGTACGATACTCCCTCAGGAAATGTACATACCCCCTGTAATGCCTGCAGATGAATATTATCAAAACCAGTTTGGCTGGTTTGGGAAAATATATTATCAATTGGGATTTACAAATCTTTATAGTTCCTGGTGGTATTTGGTTTTGATTGCCTCGATTGGCGTTTCACTCGTCATTTGCAGCCTGGATCGAGTCATTCCTTTATATCGCGCTTTAAAAGCGCAAAGAGTCACACGAAATGAAGGCTTTTTAAATCGTCAACGGCTTTTTGGAGAAAATGAAAATATTGAATTAGAAAAAACCCTGCCTTTACTGAAAGAAAGATTGAAAGCAAAGCATTATCACATAAGAGAAGAAAATGGCGATTTATTGGCAGAGAAAGGCCGTTTTGCACGCTGGGGCCCATATGTGAATCATGTTGGACTTATCATTTTTTTACTTGGAGCGATGCTCCGGTTTGTACCAGGGATGTATGTTGATAAAGTTCTCTGGATTCGGGAAGGAGAAACAGTGGTTGTTCCCGAAACAAATGAAGAGTATTATGTGAGCAACAGGAAATTCACCCTACAAATCTATGATAAAAACAAAGATAACAAAGTTTTTGGAGATGCCATTGAGAAAAACGGAAGCATTCCAAAAAATTATCAATCCGATGTGACCCTTTATAAAAAAACGGGGCATACAATTGTCGGGGAAGATCCGAAATTAAAAAAGATCAAAGATTATAGTATTCGTGTAAATGAACCGTTGGAATTTAATGGTTTTTCAATTTATCAAGTAGATTACAAACTAAATGAACTTAATACAATGACTTTTTCTTTAACTAATAAAAATACTGATGTTTCATATGGGAATCTTACGATCAATCTTTACGACCCAAAGAA
>JAUZPT010000263.1 GCA_030705745.1 Bacillota bacterium
CATAATGCTACCTTCTTTTCGGGGATTTTTGTATGGAGTTTTATTGGAGAAATTTAGAGGAGGTTAATGTAAAAAAATATTCTCTATTTTTCTTCTGAATCCTGCCAGTTCGTTAAATTAATTGTTAAAATGTACATCTTTTTGTCTAATTGTAAGGTGAAATGGAAGGGGAGGTGCAAATTTTGGATGGAAGACCGTTTTGTACAAAAATGGAGTGCATTTTTCAAGTATGTTGTGGAGGCGGAATGCCTAAATCAGCCACTCTGACCTGATTTTTAATCCTAATTACCATAAGATATAAAGATTATAATCGGAATTTTTGGGTTTACCCACGTTTCGGAGCACTTTACCCACGTTTCAACCGCGAATACCCACTTTTCATTTCCATTTACCCACGTTTGAAGCTCCAATACCCACTCTCTTTTCTAAGCCACTCCACAATAAAAACCCTTCAGGCGCCATTTGCCGGGAGGGTTGGTAACCCACACTATATCATTCATAAACAGCTAATTTCGCCATACAAATACGAAAGAAGATGAGATTGCATCAGTTTATCGAGTTAGACGAACACTCTTTCATTATATCCAGATGAAAACAACTGAATTGGGCATGGTTACAAATTTCCGCACTCCCTACCAATCAAAGCTTTCTCCAAAAAAACAAGCGCATCTGCAATCAGATGCGCTTTCGCTTATTACCATTTCATAAATTGAAGCCTGAATAGTATGTACGCTTTTCTTGAAAGAACATGCGCTCCTGCAAAACTAAACGACTACCGTACTTCGACCCAGCCGTTTTTGATGGCAACGACGACAGCCTGGGTACGGTCGTTGACGTTCATTTTCTGCAGAATGTTGCTGACATGGTTCTTGACTGTTTTTTCACTGATGAAAAGTGCTTCACCAATGCCGCGGTTACTTTTTCCGTCAGTGAGCATTTGGAGGACTTCGCATTCACGGCGAGTCAGCAAATGTAGCGGGCGGCGAATTTCAATGCCGTTCAAGCCGACGGATTGGTTCTCATCGCCGCTTGAAGTCAGGCGGCGGTACTCATTCACAAGATTATGCGTCACTTTCGGATGGAGATATGAACCACCGTCGGCAACAACCTTGACTGCCTCAATCAGCGCATCGGCATCCATTTCCTTCAATAAATAGCCCCTGGCACCTGTTTTAAGAGCGTGCATTACATAGTTCTCATCGTCGTGAATAGAAAGGATAATTACTTTTGATTTTGGGTATCTCTCTGTGACGAGGGCAGTTGCCTCGACGCCATTCATGTTCGGCATGTTGATGTCCATGATGACAACATCGGGACGGTGTTCACCGATCAGGCCGAGCGCCTCGCTACCGTCATCACCCTCCGCGACAACTTGAAACGATTTTTCAAATTCAAGGATCCTTTTTACCCCTTCACGAAACAATTGATGGTCATCGATAATAATAATTCTTGTAGTCATATCCTGCGCCTCCCTGTACCTTCATGAATTCTAATTTTTATCTAATAACGGAATCTTGATGAAAACAGTGGTGCCTACACCCTGTTTTGAGTCAAACTTGATTTCGCCCTCCAAAAGCGCGACCCTTTCCTTCATGCCAATTAATCCGAAGGAATCCGGTTTTCTTTCGTTCATATCAAAGCCCTTGCCATCGTCTTTGATGATTACGGTGATGAAGGTCTTTCCTATCTCGGTTTTAACATTTATTTCTCTTGGATCCGCATGCTTTAACGCATTTTGCACGGATTCTTGGATTAAGCGGAATAACGCAACTTCATATTTTGAGGGAAGCCGCCGTTCCTCGCCCATATTTTTAAAAGTAATTCTCTTTTTATGATATTCTTCGATCGTTTGCAAGTATTTTTTAAGGGTAGGCACGAGTCCCAAATCATCTAAAGCCATTGGGCGAAGATCATAAATGATTCTGCGCACCTCATATAAGGAGGAACGAACCATCTGTTTGAAGCTGCGGATTTCTACGATCGCTTCATCCGGGCCTCTTTCACGGTAAACGCGTTCGATTAAATCGGATCGCATCATGACATTGGCGAGCATTTGTGCCGGCCCATCATGAATCTCGCGCGATAAACGTTTTCGCTCTTCTTCCTGTGCCCCAATGATCTTCAAGCCAAAATCTTGCTTTTCTTTGGCATCCTCCAAAACCTTGCCCATTTGTTTTAAATCGCTCATTAAATAATTCATCACAACGGAAATTTGCGAAACAAGATGCTCGGCACGATCAATCGTCTCATTTAAACCGAGCAGCCTCCGTTCCAGGTCATCGCGGCGATCACGCAGCTGCTTTTCCAATTGCCGATTCAGCGTCAGCTCCATTTGCAGCTGATGCGCCTTTTCGTACGCCTCGCGTACCTCAGACTCGGAATAATTTTTAAAATTCATGCTCACGTCCGAAAGACGCTTTCGAGCTAAACGGGCTTGGACTTCAAGCTTGTCTCCCTCGCTGATCATTTGGGCAACCATATACTTTACTTCTTTTAATTCCGATGTCAGTGTTTCATGGTCGTTTCGACACTGTTCACCAATTCGAAATATTTCGTTTTTGCTCGTTCCTACTGTATCGACCATTTTTTCCAAAATAATATCGAGAGCTTTTGTATCAAATTTCCTAATTGTCATGCTGATTCCTCCAAAGGAAAAAACCAATGCCTTTACCACATTTTATCGTGAAACCGAATTGGTTACTATTGATATCCTATTAAAAAACCGATTATTTCAAAAAAATCAGCAGAAAGTTGTATACTACAAAAGATAGTATCCACCTTTTAGCCTATATGTATCATTTTTAAACATTTCATTTCCATGACAAGAGGACTAATTCTGCATCTTTAATATTATTGTACAAAATGGAATTTTCAACACAGATTCTTTATAAGTATACCATGTGAGTTTCATTACAATATTAAAGTTTATTTACAATTACGCAAAAAGTACCCATTCGACACGTTGTCCAACTATAATAAATAATGTCGATAAGTGGTACCCAAATATTCCGGCAAAGGAGCCACGCCATGCTGGCCTCATATTATACAGTTAAAATGGCAGGAGAACATGAAATCATAATAGATAAATCTCGTTTCATTGCCCATATCGCAAGAGCCGAAACAGAAGAGCAAGCGCAAGAATTTATTCAACGGATCAAGAAGGAACATCGTGATGCCACGCATAACTGTTCCGCATATTTAATCGGGGAAAACGATTTAATCCAGAAAGCAAATGATGATGGTGAACCGAGCGGCACTGCCGGCGTTCCGATGCTTGAGGTGCTGAAGAAAAGGAAGCTGAAGGATACGGTCGTCGTTGTAACAAGATATTTTGGAGGCATCAAGCTCGGTGCGGGGGGACTGATTCGCGCCTATGGCAAATCCGTATCGGAAGGAATTAACGAAGTTGGCATCGTTGAGCGCACTTTGACGCGGATTATGCATACTACTATTGATTACACATGGCTCGGAAAAGTGGAAAACGAGCTTCGAACTTCAGCTTATTCGATAAAGGACATTCATTATCTTGAAAACGTAGAGATCGAAATTTTTATAAAAGAGGAAGAATGTGGCGCATTTATCGACTGGATGACCGAGCTGACGAACGGCCAGGCTTCCATATCTCAAAAGGAACAAATTTACCTAGAAATCGAAGTAAACTCCGATGATAAATAATTTTTATTTACGCTAGCGCCAATTTTCGATAAAATAAGTAATTGTGTACAGAAATCTATTTTACTATTTAAAGTAGGGGATTTTATGATAAATTCAAGATCAACGAGAAAACGAAAAAGAAAATTGCGAGGCTTTCGTGTATTTCTTCTATTGGTATTCCTAGTTCTTTTAGGCGGCGGCGCTTTTTATGCCTTCGATATCTATACCCATGCCAAGCAGGTATCAGCAAAAATATATCAGCAATTAGACTCAAGTAAGATTAAAAACCACGGGAATGAAAACGTCGAAGTGACGAAAGATCCCTTCAACATCCTGTTGGTTGGCCTTGATACTCAAGGGGGAGGACGTGGCAGATCCGATGTCCTCATGTTAGTAACCGTTAACCCAAAGACAAAGTCCTTGTCTGCTTTAAGCATCCCTCGGGATACGCGCATGTATCTGCCGGAAGCGGGTTATAAGACGAAAATTAATAGTTCTTATGCCTATGGTGGAATCGAATCAACGATAAATTCGGTCAACCGCTTATTGGATGTACCGATTGATTATTATATTACAACGAATTTTCAAGGCTTTGAGGATATCGTTAACACGTTTGACGGAGTCAATGTCGATGTGCCGTTCACGTTCAAATCTCAATTGACGGAAAGTTTAAAGTGGAAAACGTTTACTAAAGGACCAATGTACTTAAATGGAAACGAAGCGCTTGCCTACGTCCGGATGCGCAAGCACGATCCACTTGGTGACCATGGACGCAATATTCGCCAGCAGCAAGTCATCAAAGCCAGCATTGACAAAGGCACGTCCTTTACCTCAATCACAAAAATCGACCAATGGATGGAGAATATTGGTTCAAATGTAAAAACAAATATCCCTCCTTCAAAATTTGCAAGTTTCGTGGGCCTGTATGCATCGATAAAAGATGCACAAGTCGAAAACCTTAAGCTAAAAGGGCAGGATGCATACATTAATCATGGATATTATTATATTCCTGATCAAGAATCTATTAATCAATTGCATTCCACCCTGCTTCAGCAGCTTGGAAAAGACCC
>JAUZPT010000264.1 GCA_030705745.1 Bacillota bacterium
AAAACAACGTCATACAAATGAACACGGTCAAAATGATGAACATGAAAAAAATCGTGGTTGGATTAGTCCTACACACCATACGTATGTACCGTTAAACATGTTAGTAGATAGTCTTGGCTGGTCCTCAGCTACTAACGGGGATACTGTAATGGTTACAAGCAAATAATTAATATGCTAAAGAACAAAAGACCTGTTGTTATAACAGGTCTTTTGATTTCAAAAAGAGCAGCTTTTTTACAACCATATCCCAACTATTAAATATAGATAAAAAAAGGAAATAAAATACTGATTGTAGAACTTACTACATGCAATGTGATGCAGCATTCATATGGTTACTTATAGGAGGAAAGGTCATTGATTCGATTGCCAGAAGGATTTGTTTCAACGATAAAGAACGGTCATAAGGACAAGGGTGAAAATTGGCTCCTTGATTTGAATCGCCTAATTTCAGAATGTGAGAGTCGTTGGGAAATGAAAATAGGCGATCCGTTTGATTTATCGTTTAATTTTGTTGCTCCTGCTATCCGGAGCGATGGGACGGATGTGGTTGTGAAGCTTGTTGTTCCAGGAGAAGAGTTTCATTTTGAAGTAGAAGCGCTTCGTTTTTTCAATGGTAAAGGCATAGCTCAATTAATCGATGTTGATTTAGATAAAGGAATTCTTATACTGGAACGATTACGACCGGGGAGTACTCTTGCGTCTTTGGAAAACGATGAAGAAGCTACTTATATCGCTTCGCAAGTCATGAAAAAATTATGGATCCCTGCTCCACACACATCAATGGTACCTACCACGGTACAGATGGAAAAGAAATTACTTGAAATCCATTCCGAACATAAAGATGGAATTGGCCCAATTTCAAGCGAAATACTAAAAGAAGCTGTGGAGACATATGGAGTAGTGAATGGGATGATGTCAAATCCCTATTTCCTACATGGTGATTTACATCATTACAATATATTAAAAACGGGTAGTCAGTCGTGGCTTGCGATTGATCCAAAAGGATTAATTGGTGTGCGAGAATACGACATCATTCAATATTTGTTAAATAAATTGCCGCATGAAAATATTGTATCTGTGATTGAAAAACGAATTGAGATTTTTGTAGAGCAATTGGGACTGGATAAAAACATGATTCTCTCATGCGGGTTTGCACACTCTGTACTGGCTACTACATGGACAGTTCAGGAAGATGGATGTTTTGATGAGAAGTTTTTTGCGGGAATGAATGCTTTCAGAAGTTTAGGTAAGGAGTTTGGCAGTTTGTGATGTGCTGAAATTTTGCATTTTAAAGAGTGATAATAAGTGGAAAAAGAGAAAACAAAATCTTAATGAAATGGATTTTTTGAATTCCTTTTAAACATGTAGTATCATATTATGTACTCTTAATGAAAGGAGTTTTGATCATGAAAAAATTAATGCTGGTTCTAATGATGATATTTGCAATCGTTTTGCCAAGCGTTGCGGAGGCAAGAGGATTTAGCGGACATAGTTTTTCATCCGGATCACATACCAGAAGTTTCTCGGGTGGAACGTATCATTCTGGATATAAATCACCTTCCAGCCATGTCACGAGAACACCATCTTACTCGAATTCTCATTCCACATATAGCACTTCACGCCCTTCACGTACAAGCAGCTTTTTTTCTCATGCGGCAGCATTTGGAGCGGGAGCGTTTTTAGGACATATGTTCCATCCATTTGGAGGTTCTTACTATGGAGGAAACGGGTACTACGGCTCGAACGGTTTTTCTTTTTTCGGACTTCTCTTTGACATCCTGATTATTTTAATCATCATTCGAGTCATTAAAGGAATCTTTTCAAGAAGAAGATATTAAGGAGATCAGCTATGGAATTATTGTTTAACGAACAAGATCTTGTTGATAGTGTATGTGTATACATGGCAATTAGGGAAAATGTAAGGCCGGAACAAGTGGATGTGGACCTCGAGTTCAATCCTTCATCCGGTTTTGCTGCCTCCGCTTTATTTTTTGGACGCACAACTAGATTAACTGAGCAGGACATAATCGATGCGGTTGCCATTTTTTTACGAGACTATCATCAATTTGATCCTGATAGTTTACTAGTTGATTTGTCTTTTTCAGAACAGGATGGCTGTAAAGCGTCCATCCAGGTCAGAAATAGTTATTAAAATCTATATTTATTCTTCAAAAAAAGACCGACAGTTAATTGTCAGTCTTTTTTTGAATGAAAATAATATCCTTGTGACGTGGTGGAAGTAATAGTTATTTTCCAACCCATTTGCCATCACTGTTTTTCTTGTATTTCATTTTCACTGCATTCCAGGCTACTTTGAATGCTGTTTCTTCCTCTTTGTATTCTTCAGCAGCTGAGTTAAAGGCTTCCTTAAAAATTTCCTGACCGTGATGTGGCAGATAGTCTTTTACGGCATCCGGTAGTTCGTTTACAGAACGATAAGGCATTGCAAGCCCTCCTTTTTTAATTCAATCTTTATTTTGTCTTTTTCCGGATCTCAATCAATTTAAACTTGAAAGGATGTATGAAGATGCGTCAAATCATTGCATTGGGTGGTGGTGGGTTCTCAATGGAACCCGACAATCCTTTATTGGATCTATACATATTAAAGCAATCAAAGAAGACGAATCCTAAAATTTGTTTTCTTCCTACGGCTAGTGGAGATTCAGAAAATTATATTTCACGATTTTATGAATTTTTTGGCAAACAAAACTGTCTTCCCTCTCATTTATCACTATTTAAGCCTCCAACAAGGGATTTAGAGTCATTCATATTGGACAAAGACATTATTTATGTGGGAGGAGGGAATACAAAAAATTTATTAGTTTTATGGAAAGAATGGGGATTAGATAAAATATTAAGAAAGGCTTGGAACGAAGGGGTTGTATTGGCAGGAATAAGCGCCGGTTCGATCTGTTGGTTCGAGGAAGGTGTTACAGATTCGTTTGGAGATGGCCTAGATTCAATAAAATGCCTTGGATTTTTAGATGGAAGCAATTGTCCGCATTATGACGGAGAATCGGACCGAAGGCCATCTTATCAAAACTTAATCAAAACAGGAGGCATTCAACCAGGGGTGGCAGCAGATGACGGTGTAGCCCTCCATTATATAGACCAAAATATTAGTAATATTGTGAGCTCTAGACCATATGCGAAGGCTTATAAAGTTTCTTTGGATAATAAAGTAATCGAGGAAGAAATCCAGCCGATTTTTTTAGGCTCCTAGTAAAAAATAATCGAAACTTGAAATGAGTAAAGTTTTTTTAAGGAAATATAATATTTTACTGAAATTTGTACAAAAATTCTTGTTTTTTGTATAATAGCATTATCATAAAAAAATAGTTCGGTAAAAACAGGTGCTAAAATCCATACGAATGTATGCTTTTAGCTTAAAAGGGAAGTTTGGTTAAAAGCCAGCGCGGTCCCGCCACTGTAAATGGGAGCAACCTATACCAAGTCACTGTCCAAAGAGGATGGGAAGACATAGGAAGCAATGATCATGAGTCAGGAAACCTGCCTGTTTTTTTGCACCACAAGCCTACGCGGATAGGAGGGTGTTAAGACAAAAGCGCTGCCACATGCTTGTTTCTTAACCATCAAAACCACCTCCTCCTTCAATAGGGGGATTTTTTTATGGTTACTTATTTAATAGGAAAGAGGGGAACTTGATGCAAAGAAGAAAGACGAATGTGTTTATCGCATGGATTTTTTTAGTTAGTTTAATTGGTAGTGGATTTCAAACGCATGCGTTTGCGGCTAATATTGCAAAGGCAGGAACGATTACAGTGGTCCGCAGTGAAACGGCGGGCGAACTGTTGCCCGAAACGACCGTTCCATATGTAGATAAGGAAACCGCGCTGGATGCACTTGTCAAGACGGTTGGAGCAGCGAATATTGACATTGAAGATACGCAATATGGAAAATCAATTAAAAGGATAAAAGGCTTAACTAAGGCAGATCCATATTACTGGGCCTTTTATGTGAATGGCATCTTTGCCCAGGTGAATTACGATGCATATGTCGTGCAGCCAGGTGACAAGCTTAGCTTTGTTTATACAGATTGGAATAAGGCACCTGAAAAAACGGTTTCAATAAAGGTGATTGGCAAAGACGGAAAAGAATTGTTTAAACCGCTTAGCCAGGTAGCATTTATCGGCCAACCCAATGCATTTCAGTTATTACAGAGCGCAGTCGGTGCAGAAAACGTCGGGTATAATCAATATAATTTTGGAAAGATGATTACGTCAATAAATGGTGTCCAGGCACAAGGCTCCGATTATTGGGGATTCAACGTAAATGGAAAAATGGCCACTGTTGGACCGGACAGCTATCAACTGCAAAACGGCGATGAAATCAGCTTTTCCTATGCTGCTTCAGCATCACCGACCAATCCCAATGGATCGGCTGATGGTAAGAAAACACATGCAGCCCCTTTTTCGGCCTACGTTCTGAATAAGTCCGTTGAATCCGGGATGCAGTATGCTTTAAAACATCCCCTAGGCGAATGGGAAGCCATTGCGCTCAAGCAAGCCGGAAAAAGAATACCTGTGAGTTATCTGGATGGTGTCAAAAAGCTTGTGAAGGAGAAAAAAGGAAAATTCGCAAAAATTACCGATTATGAACGCTACGCACTCGGAATTTTAGCCGCTGGCGGAAATCCTGTTAATGTGGATGGGTATAACCTAATTGCATCCATCTATAATGGTGAGGT
>JAUZPT010000265.1 GCA_030705745.1 Bacillota bacterium
CGATAATGATTTCACTAAAACCGATGGGGATCCAACGGGTGCAAATTGGAATGTTAGATCAGAGCCAATTTCCTCGACATTTAAGAGTAATTGATAGAAATTACCGGCTATGGTCATTAAGTTGACTGGAAATTGAATCTTTCCGTCTTTTACAAAGAATCCGTTGGCGGCAACTGAAAAGTCACCTGAAACTTGGTTCGCACCGGAATGCAAGCCAGATAGATTAGTAATCAATATACCTTCGTCCATAGAAGCAAGTAAATTCTCAAACGAGGTAGTGGAGGGCTGGATAAAAAGATTTGATGGTCCGACCTTGATCGCACCTTTATAGGAATCCTTATGTGCGTGTCCTGTCGTTTCCGTTTGATCTTTTTTTGCTGTTTTTAGATTATAAAGCAAGGATTGTAAAACACCAGATTCCACCAACGTAAGAGTCCTACTTGCGACCCCTTCACTATCAAATGTTCTGCTCGCACGGCCATCCTCAAGGAATGGATCATCGACAATCGAAATCTTTTGACTCGCAATCTGATGACCAAGCTTATCCTTTAATGAGGAAAGGCCAGCTTGCGTGTTTTCTGCTGAAAAATTAGACGAAAAGGTTGCAAAAAGGTTGGCTGCAGCATCATTTCTTAATAGAACAGGATATTCCTTGTTCTCGATATTCCTCGATCCTAGTTGTGAGAGTGCCTGTTCTGAGGCTTTTTTGGCGATTTCCTTGGCATTTAAGCGATGGAAGTCTTTCGTTAATATAAATTCAAATGATGTTTTCGTTTCTTTTCCGTCTTTCGCGATGGCTTCCACAATTAGATACAAATAATTCATTTGATCAGTTAATGACAGCCCTTTATTATTGGCGAGGCTTCTTGTAACCGACTCAGACTGAATCATGCAATAATCAGTCGCAGAAATTCTCGGATCATAAGCCAACAACTCACGTTCAACGTCTTTAATAAATTCTATTTTTTCAGCAATGGTTACATCATTTAATTCTACGGAGAAAAAGTTCCGTTGTTCATATTGACTGCTTCCAGAAAAAATTTCCTCCACACCTTCATCAGCAATAATTCGTGTATTTTCTTTGGCATTGTCTAACAAGAAGGGGATGGAGGCATCCTCTATTTTTTCAGAATAGGCGTAGCCCATTTTCCCATTGAAGATGCCACGGAATGACACGCCGCCATCTTCAGCTATTTCATAATGATCAATTTCACCTTTGTATACTTTGCAGCCAAATACTTCTTTCTTTTCAAAATAAATTTCTACATCTGTAAATCCACTAGCTTGTGCCGCGCTAAATAGCTTCGTTTGAAATTCCTGTATCGTCATCGCTTATTCCCCCTTTGTTCCACCGACGGTGATTTCGCTGACACGGACCATCGGTTGCCCGACGTTAACTGGAATACTTCCACTTATTGAACCACACATCCCAGCACCATGACCTAAATTGTTCCCAACCATATCGACTAGCTGTAAGGTTTTTGGACCATTTCCGATTAAAGTCGCACCTTTTAGTGGTTTTCCTAGCTTTCCATTTTTCACTTCATACGCTTCCATGATGGCAAAGTTATAATCACCTGTGGCCGGGCTGACTTGACCTCCGCCCATATATTTTGCATAAATGCCATGTTCGGTATTTGCGATGATTTCTTCAGGTGTTGATTTTCCAGGGGCAATATATGTATTGGTCATCCGGGAGGTTGGTGCGAAACGGAAGGATTGTCTTCTTCCTGAACCGGTTGATTCCATGCCCATTCTTCGTCCATTAAATTTATCAATTAAATAGCCTTTAAGAATTCCATTTTCAATGAGAACATTTTTCCTTGCTTTTTCTCCTTCATCGTCAATATTGATGGAGCCCCATTCATTTTGGAGGGTACCGTCATCTATATATGAAACGATTTCCGGTGCAACCTTTTCTCCTAGGCGATTCGCAAAAACAGAGTTGTTCTTGGCAACAGAGGTAGCTTCTAATCCATGTCCGCATGCTTCATGAAAAATAACGCCGCCAAATTCATTATCGATAATGACAGGGAATTTCCCGCTTGGGCATGGGTTGGCATCTAACATCGTCACGGCAATCCGGGCAGCTTCTTTTGCATAATGATCCATATTTAAGTTTTCGAAAAACTCAAAGCCCTGATGTGCGCCTGGTCCGTAGAAGCCGGTTTCCATTTGGTTGTCACGCACGGCTACAGCTTGAATAGCCAGCCTTGAACGAACTCGTTTATCTTGAATAAATTTGCCTTCAGAATTGGCAATCAGTACATTTTGTTCTTCATCCAAGTAACGGACGGTTACCTGAGAAATGCTAGAATGATAGCTTTTTGCCGTATCATAAGCATTTTTCATGATCGCTGCCTTTCGGGACTTATCCACCTCTTGCGGCATAAATTGAACAGGATGAATCGTATCAAAGGATTCATGAATAAATGGC
The DNA here is from genome assembly GCA_030705745.1 of Bacillota bacterium. Lineage (GTDB taxonomy): Bacteria > Bacillota > Bacilli > Bacillales > Cytobacillaceae > Neobacillus_A. The sequence continues at coordinate 2,438 of JAUZPT010000265.1, forward strand.
GCTAGTTGGATAATCGAATTACCCTTAATGGCTTGTGCCGCGTTTTTTGCGGCTTTAATAAGGCCTTCTTTGCTAAAATCTGTTGTATAAGCATATACGCTTTGCAATCCTTTAAACACACGAATCCCGATACCAAAATCACGTCCGGAAAGGCATGTTTCAATTTTTCCACTTTGCAGTGTAAGGTTATTTGTAAATCGATCCTCAACGAAAATCTCAGAAAAATCCCCACCCGTTGATAAAGCCGCTGTCAGTACATCTTCAATTACAGTTTGACTAAGCATATAGACCTCCTATACTCTTTTTGAAAAAATACAAAGATTTTGATTTTTGAAAAATCTTCCTTCTTATTATACTTTTTTATCGTACAACCGTCATCAGGAAATTTGACTTGTCCTGATTCATGGTATACTAAGCTAATAGTATGAAGGGAATTGAAAAATTATGAAGTTTAATAAATCTCAAATGAAGCAGCTGATCAAGGAAAATCCGGTTTTGCATACCCGTTTTAAAGAGCTGAAGAACGAACACGGTTTAGAGAAAAATTTTGCTCTTAAGGCTTTGTACCATTCAGAAGTGGCTGAAGGCGGAAAATTCCAGCTAGCATACCAAGCACTCGACCTACCCAAACGGTAGGTCGTTTTTTAAATGTTAATGAACAGTATTGGTTCAAAGACATATTGAAACCTGCCAAGTTTTGTTTAAGAGAGGGCGTCTATTGGACATTTTGCATTTCGACCAAGGAGGTTTTGTCTAATACAGAGCTCCTATTAGACATTTTGCATCTCGACCAAGTTGGTTTTATCTAATAGAGCGCTTTAACTCCGAAACACCACATTAATTGAAATAATCATCCTCATGTTTTATGTTTTCCAAAAGAGGTTAAAATACGTATATAGGTATTGATATTAATTCGGAATGCTTTGTGAAAATTATAGGAGGGCGGACTGCAAATGTATTTCAAATCCTTTTTCGATGAACAGCTAGCGCATATGTCGTATTTGATCGGCTGCCAAAAGACAGGTGAGGCCATTGTTATTGATCCGACACGGAATATTGAGCCTTACATAAAGGTTGCCAAAAAGGAAGGCTTCACGATTTCAGCGGCGACCGAAACACATATTCATGCAGATTATCTTTCAGGAGCAAGGGAGCTCGCGGATACTCTCGGGGCAAAGTTATATATGTCCGATGAAGGCGATAGCGACTGGAAGTATCTATATCTTTCCGACTATGAGCATGTGCTTTTAAAAGAAGGTTCAACTTTTTCAGTAGGGAAGATTGTTTTTGAGGTCATACATACACCAGGCCATACACCTGAGAGCATTTCCTTCCTGCTTACCGATCAAGGCGCGGGCGCGAATGAACCGATAGGCATCTTTACAGGTGATTTTCTCTTTGTCGGAGATGTCGGACGGCCCGATTTACTGGAAAAAGCGGCAGGGGTTTCCGGTACATCTGAGAGCGGAGCGAGACAAATGTTTGAATCACTAAAAAAGCTGGAGCAGTATCCTGACTTTTTGCAAGTGTGGCCTGCACACGGTGCTGGAAGCTCATGCGGAAAATCGCTTGGCGCGGTTCCAATGTCGACCATTGGATATGAAAAGAGATTTAACTGGGCCTTCCAGGTTAAAGATGAAACACAATTCATTAAAGAGCTGCTGGCAGGGCAGCCGGAGCCACCGACCTATTTTGCACAAATGAAAAAGCTGAACAAAAAGGGTCCTGATCTGTTGGAAAATGAACCCACACCCAAAATATCCCTTCCGCTTAAAAATAACGCAATTCTCGTTGATACAAGGCCTGCAATTGAATTTGCAAAAGGGCATTTAAAAGGTTCACTGAATTTGCCTTACAATCGGTCTTTTACGAACTGGGCGGGCTGGTTGTTGAACTATGATCAGGAAATTGTGTTACTCACAAATGAAAAAGAGCTCGAAGCTGTGAAGAAGTCATTGCAGTCCATTGGCCTTGACCAAATTTCAGGCTATATTCCTTCAGACGAGATGGGGGAACAACTTGAAGAGTATCGGTCTGTAACAGCCGATCAAGTTAAAAAATTATTGGAAAGTGATGAATATTATCTTATTGATGTCAGAAACGAAAGTGAATGGGACAGTGGGCATATTCCAGGGGCGCACCATCACATGCTTGGTAAGTTAAAAAATCAAATCGATTCGATCCCGAAAGATAAAACGATCATTGCCCAGTGTCAGGCGGGTGGACGCTCTGCCATCGGCACCAGTCTGCTGCAGTCGAAA
>JAUZPT010000266.1 GCA_030705745.1 Bacillota bacterium
GCAGAAGAAAAATCAACAGTGCTTGTAGATAACGACCTTGAAAAGAAAGGCTTTCACTTGATTACCATACACCGTGCCGAAAATACGGACGATCTTCAAAATATGAAAAATATTCTTGAAGCATTTTCTCAAATTGAAACGGTCAAAGTGTGGCCAATGCATCCGCGAACAAAGAACAAGCTTGCTTCCTACGGCTTGGATTTAGATAGCATTCCGAATTTAAAAATCATCGAGCCTGTCGGATACCTTGATATGCTGACGCTTGTAGCCAACGCGAAAAAAATCGTAACTGATTCAGGCGGCGTTCAGAAGGAAGCATATTTCATGGAGGTTCCGTGTGTCACCATCCGTGAGCAAACCGAATGGGTGGAAACGCTTGAAGACGATGCAAACATTCTTGCAGGTACGTCGGTTGAAAAAATTCTCGCCGGTATCAATAAAGAGGTAAAACCGTCGTATAAAGCACTATTTGGTGATGGCAAGGCTTCACAAAAAATCATTGAAATTATCGAAAACAGATAAGAGGTGGGCATGTGATGCTCGATCTCATACTTTATCCCATACTTTGGCTTTTAATTCTGGTGGGTTCTGTGTATTTTTTCAAACGTACAGGTGGAACCCTATCCCTTTTAAAGCCTAATTTAAACTCGATTATTTTTTATTACTCATTTTTAATCTCAAGCTACATCGGCACGCTGTTAATTGCGATGGGCATTGACGATTACTACATGATCAACCGGCTTGTTTTTCCTGAAAATCGGGCGATCGGTTTTTATGCGATCAGCTTCGTCATGCTGTTTTTCCCGTTAGTCGCGTTTTTGCTTTCAAAATTGGTCGGCTTCGATGCCAGTCGCGAGTTCAATGACTATTTGAAAAAAGACATCGAGCTTCCGGTGGCGAAAAAAAATGAATTTTTCCTGTTGTTTGCATTCATTTCATTTATTTCGTTGGCAGCTGTTGCGTACACCTTTTTAAAAACTGCGCATGTTCCAATTCTTGAGCTTGTGCTGAGAAGGACAACTTTAACACCAGGCGAATTGAGAATCGAGGCGGAGCGCAATTTTGGTGGAAATGTTCTCGTGAGAAATCTTTTTGCGATTGCCTTAACACCGATTTTATCGTTAGTTGCCTATGCGTTTGCAGTAAAGACACGTGAATTAAAGTGGCATCTTCTATTTCTCGCTTTATTTGTCGGAGCCATCCTTATAAATGTATATGATTTGGCAAAATCACCAATTTTCTTTTATTTGATCATGTTTTTGCTGCTGAAGCTCTATATCGGAAAGTCTTTCAATTTTCTCACATTTAGGGAGAATTTTATCCGCTTTTCGTTAAATAAGATGGCCATTTGGGGAGTAGCGGGTCTGGCTGTTTTGATAATGATGTACATTGTTGTGCAAGGTGTGACGAATATCGGAGAATATTTGTCATATAAATCGGGGCCGGTCGGCCGGGTTATTTTTGCGCAAATTGCGCCGACCTTCCTACATTTTGATACGTTCCCTTCAGCGATTCCATTTTTAAATGGAAGGACGCTTCCGTCGACGGTGCTGCAATTATTTGACCTTGATCAGGTGCGTTCTGCTCGATTGGTGATGGCCAGAGTATTCCCTGAGAATATCGAGAATGGTACGGCTGGGGTATTGAACACGCTGTATATCGCTGAAGCCTATGCGAATTTTGGTTATCTTGGCATCATTGTCGGTACGATTTATATAGCTGTACTTGTACAAGCAATGTACATTTCTTTTTTAAGATTGCCGAAGAATCCGATCTATTTAAGTTTGTTTGTTTATTTTTCAATCAATATCCCAAGAACGCTAGTAGGGGGCTTTACCGACTTCCTGTTTAACCCTATCTGGCTTATGATTACTGGTTTATTAGTGGGAATTCTCGTCTTTATCCGAATTCGGACAGATTTTTTAGAGTTCCGGAAGAAGAGAAGTTCAAGAATTGGGACATAAGGAGAAGAAAAATGAAATCAGTACTACTTTATTACCCATTCAAGCTTGCCGAGAATGCTAACAGCGGTTCGAAGCTTCGTCCGAAAAAAATTTACAGCGCCTTTCAGGAATGGGGCAGCGAGAACGGAATTGAGATTTTGCTGCTTTCTGGCTCGTCCTCTGAGCGGCAGACGCAGTTCAACTCGTTGAGGGCGGAAGGGAAATTGGACGATCTGCTGTTCTGCTATATGGAGAATCAGACGATTCCTTTTTGGCTGACAGACGCTGGCCATATTCCGAAAAAGCCGTTTATTGATTTACAGGTAATGAAATTTTTAAAGCGAAAAAAGGTGCCTACAGGCGTTTTCTACCGCGATGTTTATTGGAAATTTGATGAGCTTTATTCGTTAAAGGGCATTAAAAAGACAGTCATGAAAAGCATATACAGGATGGAAGAAAAATTTTACGAAAAGTATTGCGATATCATTTTCTTGCCAAGTGATGCAATGGGGCAATATGTTGATATCAACAAGCGAAAAGTGGCATTGCCTCCGGGCGGAACAGAGAACATCGACCACGAAAGTAGCTTGTTGATAACCGGCAATCGGGTGGCTGTAGAGAATCGCGAATGGAAATCGAACGGCATGTATGTCGGCGGTATCAATAACGACGATTACGGATTGTTTCTTTTGCTCGATGCACTTGAGCTTGCAAATAGAGATGATAAGGTTTGCAAATTGACTGTAGTTTGCCGCGAAGATGAATACAACAATCTCCCGGACAACAAAAAACTACGCCTTTCCTCGTTGCACGTTTCCGTAAAGCATGTCAGCGGAAATGCGCTGAATGATTTGTATAAAGAAATGGACTACGCTTTTATTCCAAGGTTTAAAAGTACGTATAATGATTTTTCCGTACCTGTAAAACTAGTCGAGTACTTGTCGAATGAATTGCCTGTAGTGGCAACAAATTGCGCGGCTCAAAGGGATATCATCGAAAGTGATTCGTACGGAATCATTTGTGAGGACAATGCGGCTTCGATGGCAGAAGCGATTGAGGTCATGAGCGAACAATCCGCACAGTTCCGCGCAAATATTCAGGCGACGTTTACAGAAAAACATTCTTGGAAATCAAGAGTAGAGAGAATTAAGGAAAGCCTTTTATAGGAGGTACTATGAAAGTACTTTTATTAGCCCCAGGCAAATCCATCCATACTCATAAATGGGCATTATTTTACAAAAATAAGGGCATGGATGTTAAAGTAGTAACCTTTCCCGATCATTATTCAGCGGAAAATGCAAAGGAAATCGACACAATTCAGCTTCCTAAGCTATTACCCGGGAAATTATCGTATTTTTCGAGCGTTTTTGCATTGAAAAAGGCATTAAACGACTTCAAGCCGGATATATTTCATGCGCATTATGTATCGAGCTATGGTTTTGTCGGAGCTTTAGCCAATTATCACCCCTTTTACTTATCTGTATGGGGAAGAGATATTTTCCAATTTCCACGCCAAGGTATGCTCAACAGGAAAATGGCCGAATTTACGCTGCGCAAAGCGGATGTCATCTGTTCAACAAGCCATGTGATGGCAAAGGAAACAAATCTTTATACGGATAAAAACATCTTTGTCACCCCGTTCGGTGTCGAATTGAACAAATTCAAGCCGTTGGCGGGAGAAACACTTGCTCAAGGGCAAACTTCGTCAGCAGGTGAAACACCATCGGCACCGCTAACGATTGGTACCGTAAAGGCACTGTCGGATAAATACGGAATTGCCGACTTAATTAAGGCATTTTCGAAAATTCATTCCAGCACACCAAAGTCCCGGCTATTGATTGTTGGCGACGGTCCGCAGCGGGCGGAATATGAACGATTGACGGAGAGTCTCGGAATTTCTGCCGTCACAACGTTTACAGGAAGAGTTCCGAATGATGAGGTTCCCGCGTATATTAATCAAATGGATATTTTCGCCGTACCTTCCACTGAAGACAGCGAAAGCTTTGGCGTGGCAGCAGTGGAATCGATGGCATGCGGTGTACCTGTCGTTGTCTCGAATGTCGGTGGTCTGCCTGAAGTGGTGATCGAAGGGAAAACCGGCTATGTCGTTCCGAAGGAAAATCCGGATGAGTTGGCGAAAGCGTTTTTAAAGCTAATCGAAAACCCGGATATCCGCAAGGAAATGGGCGCGAACGGGATCCGTCATGTAAAGGAACAGTATGATTGGATTGAAAATGCCACAGGTATGGTAGAATTATATGAAAAGACGTTAAAAAAGGGGATGAAATCATGATTAGAAAAGCAGTCATTCCTGCTGCCGGCCTTGGAACTCGCTTCCTGCCAGCAACAAAGGCGCAGCCGAAAGAAATGCTTCCAATTGTGGACAAGCCGACGATTCAGTACATTATTGAAGAGGCAGTGAAGTCAGGCATCGAAGATATCATTATTGTTACTGGAAGAAACAAGCGGGCGATTGAGGATCATTTTGATAAATCGGTTGAATTAGAATTACTTCTCGAAAAAACGGGCAAGCATGAAACGCTCGAAGTAGTCGAGCATATTTCAAACATGGTTGATATTCACTACGTACGTCAAAAGGAACCGCTCGGTTTAGGCCATGCCGTTCTCTGTGCGAAGAAGTTCATTGGAAATGAACCATTTGCCGTCTTGCTCGGCGATGATATTGTGGACAGCGAAGTACC
>JAUZPT010000267.1 GCA_030705745.1 Bacillota bacterium
GCAGGAGTCTTCGCGCCTTCCGCTCCAATCAACAGAGTTTTTTTCACTAAAGACCGTCTGCTCTACGAATAAATAATTAAAAATAATGGTGAATTGAATGTTTAAACCAAAATAGTCTGACCAAATTGAATATGAATTTGTTTCAATTGATGAATTGGTACCTGCTGATCATCTGCTTAGTTTGATTAATAAATTTATCGATTTTTCGTTTCTTCATGAAAAGGTCCGTCCATATTACAGCGAAGATAAGAATTGCATGGGCTTCGCTACTGCCGGTTACAGGGATTGAAGAATGCTTACGAACAGGTTCTTCTTACTGCAGCTTGCCAAAATCTAAAAAAGATTGCAACACACTTAGAAATGTCGGAAAAGGTGTGTTGCAATTCTTTAGGTAGAGTTGCCTCCTGTTGATTGGAGCGGAGGGCACTCGACTCCTGCGGGACCAAGAGGTCACTGAAGACCCCGCAGGCGCCAAAGGCGCTGAGGAGGCTTCAGGACCTCCCCGCGGAAAGCGAGTGACCGGAGCGGAAATCAACAGGACTATTATCAAGGACTATCAGGAAATAAAAATTGTCGAGAAAATACCCCTTTCTCGACAATCTGAGGAGCATTCTGCTCCTTCTTTTTATAAATATTTTACGGCTCCGACGATCATTAAAATCCATGCTGCTAAAAAAGCGACGCCGCCTAAAGGAGTGATCGCTCCGAGGATGCTGATTTTTGTCAAACTTAACACATACAAACTCCCGCTAAAGAAGATGATACCAATTAGCATAAGCCATCCTGACCATGTGAAAAGTGAGTTTCCGGAAACCTTTGCCAATAATAAAGCTACCACCAAAATTCCGATAGCATGGAACATTTGATAAGTCACACCCGTTTTCCAAATCTCCAAATATTTCGGTTCCAGCTTATCGGCCAGCCCGTGCGCTCCAAATGCGCCTAATGCTACAGCTAAAAAGGCGTTAATTGCTCCAATGATAATAAATAATTTCATTACTCCTGCCCCACTTTCCTAAAAATCAAATAGTGAATCCCCATTCGCTTCGCCTTCATCGAGCTTTTTTGACTGAATCAGCGTTACTGGCTGGTTGTATACTGGCTGCTGTGGCACTACTGTTGGCGGCGGCGTGACTGAAAATTCTCTTCCCTGTACACTTTGTCCGTCCTCCAGTATCAACTCGCACAATATTTTAATCGAGTAAATTTTTTCGCGTAGGATTTCTTGCTTTTCGCTGTTTTTTGCTCGTTTTAATTCCGCTTCCATCTTTTCTAAAAGGGTGCCGATTGATATATTCAATTAAAAATCCTCCTACACCTAGAAACAACTTTATGGTTATACAAGAAACTATTTATCATTTTATACCATTGATTATAATGCTTCCTCGCAGGAATGACAAAAGCTATCTCTCAAGCAGAGATAGCTTTTCGACATTTTTCATCCCGTTTCACGTGAAACAAGTAGAATTTTGTCATCAATCTGGTATGGACCAGTTAATTTCTCTCTCATTCCTCTGTCTTAAATAGTGATTTGTTTTTGAAAATGGCCTGCTACCGAAAAAACCATGCCTTGCAGATAATGGGCTCGGATGTGGGGATAAAATAATGTGATGCTTTTCTGTATTGATGAGTGACAGTTTACTTTGCGCGGGCTTGCCCCATAAAATAAACACAAGCGGTTCTTTCCGATCGTTTAACAATGAAATAACTTTATCGGTGAAAGTTTCCCACCCTTTTCCTTTATGCGAGTTTGCTTCCCCGGAACGAACGGTAAGAACGGTATTAAGCAGCAGCACTCCCTGCTCTGCCCATCTGGCCAGGCAGCCGTGCCCGGGTATGTTTACGCCTGTATCACTGTGAAGTTCTTTGAAAATGTTCTTCAAGGATGGAGGAATTTTCACTTCCGGCTGAACCGAAAAACTGAGTCCATGTGCCTGGTTCGGTCCGTGGTAAGGATCCTGACCGAGAATGACGACTTTGACTTGATCAAAATCGGTATATTTCAAAGCATTGAATATGTCTTCGCGTGGAGGAAAAACTGTATGATTTTTATATTCAATTTCCAAAAAATCTGAAAGGCGACGGAAATACTCCTTTTCAAATTCTCCCTTTAACCTTTTTTCCCAACCGCTTTGCAATTGGCTCTTCAAAATCAAAATCCCCCTTTAGTCGTGCGATAGCTGCCATCCACATTATTATAAACAAAAGTTCTGTTATTGAGAAAAGTTGAATTTCTTAGCTTGTTTCTGTCCCCCACGCAGTCATCCAAAAGATTACCCTTCAAAAAATGTTTATTCTCCTCCTGAGCGGTTATATAAAAAAGGGCACGACATAAGTAGAATTCTTGTCTACTATTTTTAAAAGGAGGAATTTTTATGACAAAAGTTCGAGTTGTTGAAAATGGTGTACAAGCTACTGAGAAAATTAATACGCTCATGACAGAAGGATATACGAAAGAAGAAATCTTCTTATTCGCCCATGATGAAAATCGCTCTGAGCATCTTACCGAAGCGACGGATACAGGTGAAATGGGGATTATGGAGAAAGGCCTATTTACATCGGTCGGCAATCTATTCAAAAGCCGCGGCGACGAACTTCGCTCCCATTTCGAATCGCTTGGCCTCTCGCAGCAGCAGGCAATGGACTACGAAAAAGAGCTTGATAAAGGCCGACTCGTTTTAGTGGCCTGCAGGAAATAATTAATTATTTTCGAGATATGTTTAACGGCTTTGTTAAATAGTCTTGTTCATAAAGCATTTTTTAACAAAGCCAAAGTAAAAAGAGAAAGCCCGTACCACTCTAGGTACGGGCTTTCCCCTTTATCCTAAAATTCGCTGGTAAATTGATTTCGCGTGAACCAAGTCTTTCGTTCCGTGGATCAGTGCTCTTCCATCCTTAAATATGACCATGCGTTCCACACCCATTTCGACCGAAATTAAGTATGGATTTCCTTTCACTTCATATCCGAGTGATCCAAGCTGGGTCGCTAGGTCCTGAAGCAATAAATCTCCTTTTGTGGATGGACGAATTTGAACTGTATCCCTCCCGCATAAAACGGTCGTTTTCGTCATATTTTCCGCCTGAAGGTATGGATATGTCGGATGCTCCCCGCATGAAAGGCATCCATCATGCCTGGCTCGTCCCATTTTCATGCTCGAATATTCATTCCTCCACACATCAAAGCTGACAAACGATGTTCTGACGGCATCCCAATCTTCCACCAATATTTTAAGTGCTTCCGCTGACTGATGGGCAATGACCATTTGCACAGCTGGAGAAATAATGCCTCCTGTATCGCACGTCAACCCCTGTAGTGGAATGGCACGCAACAGACAATTCAGGCAGGCCGTTTTTCCGGGAATTATCGAAAAACTCATGCCATAGCTTCCGACACACGCGCCATATATCCACGGAATCCGGTACTTTTGCGATACATCGTTGATGGCCATCCTCGTTTCAAAATTATCCGTTGCGTCGAGAATCAAATCGACACCCGCTACTAATTCCTCCAGTACAGATGGTGTGGCATCACCGATGATCGCCACGATTTCCACTTCTGAATTGATCGCCTTTAGGCGCTTTTCTGCCGCTGCTGCTTTGGGCAGCTTTTCGGCAACATCGTCTTCGGTGTAAAGCTGTTGGCGCTGCAAATTGCTCGCTTCCACATAATCTCTATCAATGATTGTGACTTTTCCGGCTCCTGCCCGGACAATCATCTCCGCATTGCCTGAACCAAGAGCGCCTGCTCCAATGATCAGAACATGCTTTGCACTTATTTTCTTCTGGCCATCTTTTCCGATTCCTGGAAAGAGGACCTGCCGTGAATAGCGTTCATTTTCCATGGTTTCAATTGTCCCCTTTCAAGTTTCTTGTAATCGTAAAAAATCAGCCACCACTAACAGGCGGGATAAAGGCGATTACGTCGCCGTCTTGTATGATTTCTTTATTTCCAGCAAATTCTTCATTAATCGCTGTCATGACGGTGTCCATTTTTTGCAGGCCGTACGTCTCGACGATTTCCACCTTTAATTGAGCTACCGTTTTGCCTGCAGCTTCAACTATAACCTCTTCCTCACCAACCGCATCGCGCAAATGGGCAAAAAACATAACTTTATTCATGCAAATCCTTCTCCTCTGGCTGTCCTTTCGGATACGCCACCGTTTCTTTTTGGTTGCCTATCCATTCTTCCCCATCTTCCCAATGCTCTTTCTTCCAAATCGGGACGATTTCCTTTATCCGTTCAATGGCGTAACGATTCGCTTCATACGCATCGGCCCGGTGCGGCGTTGAGACCGCAATCACGACGGCAATATCGGTAATATCGAGCCGTCCGACGCGGTGTGTGATCGCTACCTTCGCCCCGCTCCAGCGCTCCTCGATTTCACGGCCAATTTGCGCAAGCTTTTTGACCGCCATCGCTTCGTATGCTTCATACACCAAATACAATGTTTTTTTGCCGTGTGTCAATTCTCTCACTGTTCCGATAAAGGTTGTAATCGCACCAGCATCGCGCTCGACCACTTTGTCAATAACAGACTGGATGTTGATCGCTTCTTTTGATAGTTCATAGTTCATATTTATCCCGCCTCTTCACTAAACCTGCCATGGTGACCGGGGCTGAGCTCC
>JAUZPT010000268.1 GCA_030705745.1 Bacillota bacterium
CCTGCGATGAAATCGGGTACAAGGTCAATAGGTGAGACAAAGTAAATGACAGATCCAATGACGGCAGCGATCGTTCCCTTTGAGACATTTCGATAATCGCCATTTGCCCATGAACGGATGAAATCGACAAGCAGCTGCAGCTTGTCCCATGCTTCCCCTAGTGACCCTTTTTTATCATTCGCCTTTTTAATGGCGTTTTTTATGAGGCCATCCGTTTTCTTTGGATTTTCTAAGTATTCATTTGCTCTTAATTCATATTTTTTCTGTTCATTTTCGATATTTTTATTTCTCGTTCCAAACATTTCACCACATCCTTGTATGGGGTTTGCATAACTAAACTTTTCAAGTTTAACAGCCTAGTGGAAAGCGGAAGACATCTTGACACCAATCCCTGTCTTACTTACATTCCACTATTTTTTGCAACTAAACGTCTGCTTGGCAAAAATCATAAAGCCCATGAAAGGAAAAATCACCTTATTCCCATGGCCGCTTGGTCGTAAAGAAGCTTGCCAACTCCTTGCTATTCCTTCGATGTTCTTTGCGCATTTCCGCTCTCTCTTTTCCTGTTTCATGCAGTTTTTTTTCTTCCTCGGTTTCAGGAATGACAGCAGGAACCTTTGTTGGCTTGCCATGTTCATCAAGGGCTACAAAGGTTAAGAAGGCTGTTGCCGCAATTTTTCTGTCTTCATTAATCAAATTTTCAGCAATGATTTTGACAAAGACCTCCATCGAGCTTTTGCCAGTGTATGTAACAAATGATTCAATACAGACTGAATTTTCAGGGGTGATCGGATACAAAAAATCGACGGAATCTGTAGATGCCGTCACACATTCCGTTCTACAGTGCCTATTGGCAGAAATGGAGGCGGTCATATCTATATCGCTCATTAATTTCCCTCCGAAAAGGGTATTATGGTTATTTACATCGGACGGAAAAATCCGGCTCGTTCTTATTACTCGTGATTCATTGCATGTTTTTGCATCCATCGTGCATTCCTCCAAAGATTTACTAAACTCTATTGTATGTTATTTCGACCAATTCATGTGCTAAAATGCCTCATTTGCTTCTTTCACGTTAAATTTTCAAAAAATAAAACCGAGCACATCATCTGCGCCCGGCTTTTCCTATATTAAAACAACTTCATTTAAATCAATTTGTATCGGCTGGCCAATAATTTCTTCAACCTCAGAGCCTTCCAGCGTTTCTTTCTTCAATAATGCTTCAACTAACTGTAAATATTGATCCTCATGGGACTGAATCAGATTTTCTGCTTTTACTAATGCTTCATGGAAAAGTTCTCTCATTTTTACTTCTTTTTCATCTTTGTTGAACGTTAATGTAAATCCATCCTGCAGCATTCCTGTATCGACCATTTGCTCGATAATATGCTTTGCCTGTTTAACATCCCCGCTGACACCGATGCTATGCTCTCCAAGGAACATTCTTTCTGCTACTCCGCCAGCAAGGACCATTGATACTCGATCGAGTAAATCGCTTGTAGTGGATAAATGGAGTTCTTTCGGAATTGGAGCTACATACCCAAGCGCTTCTCCCCGCGGAATGATCGTTGCTTTACGTACAGAACCCGGCTTTGTCAATTGAGCGACCATGGCATGGCCTGCTTCGTGAATCGCTACTCTCTGTTTTGTATCAGGGTCCTGTAGAGAACGGGAAGTGCTCCCTAGTATCGTTCGGTCTAAAGCGAAATCGAGATCGCTTTTTTTAATGTAATCCTGACCATTGCGGACAGCGCGGCGGCTTGCCGTTTCAAACAGGGATTGCAGATCGGCACCCGAAAAACCAGAGGTACTTTCCGCTAGATTGTTTAAAGAAGCTGCCACATCGTTGGCAAGCTGTTTGCCTTTTGTGTGAATATCAATAATTTCCCTTCGCCCTTTTGTATCTGGAAGAGGAACCTGGAATGAAAAGTCGATGCGTCCAGGACGAAGGAATGCTTCGTCTAGCATATCTTTACGGTTCGTGGCTGCGATAAAGAGAATTCCATCATTTGAATGGCCGCCATCCAATTGCACAAGCAGCTCTGTCAGCGTCTTTTCGGCTTCTTCTCCGCCATGCTGTTTTCTTTTTCCGGCTAAGGCATCTACTTCATCAATGAAAATGACAGCGGGCGATTGCTTTCTGGCGTTTTGGAATAAAGTTCTTACTCGGCTTGCACCAATACCAACAAATAATTCGTTAAAAGCTGAACCGCTCGTTGAAAAAAATGTAGCATTTAATTCATGGGCAATCGCTTGTGCCAGCAAGGTTTTTCCAGTCCCTGGAGGGCCGTAGAGAAGTATTCCCTTTGGCGGCTTAATGCCCATCTTTGCGGAACGGTCCGGTTCCTTAAAAATCGAAAGCGTCTGCAGTATTTCTTCCTTCATTTCCTCAGCAATTCCTCCGACATCGTTAAGGGTGATGGAAGGAAGAGGTCTTGCTTTTGACAGGCTGTTTTTCATCGGATTAGAAATGCCGATGCCTCCTTTTGATTTTTGCAGGGCGAGGGCAGCTGCGGCCAACGAAATGACAACGCCACCCATCACCCATTTTCCAAAGCGGCTGCTGTCTGAAAAGGAATAATCAACATTGTATTTTTCCACAAGTTTATCGACCATTGTGCTGTTAGGTGGAACGTTTGAAACGTATTTTCCGTCCTTTGATTGAAGATGTAATGAACCATCTGCGTTTTCTGTCAAGGTAACCGTTTCTCCTTTTGATTGTTGAATTGTTTTAACCATTGAAGAGAAGGGGACAGCAATTTCTTTATTGGCTTCCTGCACAAACCAAATCGTAGTGGCTAATACTAATAGTAACGCTCCAATGAGCGGAATTAATTTTGAAGCATTTTTTAAACCTGGATTCAATGAATTCATCTCCTCGAAGAGTATATTTCAATTATATGAAAATCGTATCTGTAATAAATAGGTAATAGGTAATGATTAAGACAGGGAATGAATGGAAAAGGAAGATAGTAAAAGAGAGAGGGAGTAATAGAAAAATCCATCATCCTATTGAATGATGGACTTGCAATCCGGACATGTGATTTCATTGATTTGCTTAAAATGAATATTTTTTAAATCTTTTTTTGTGATTGTGTAGAAAAAATTGTATTTTACTCCACATTCACAATGGTTTAAATCTTTGACTGCATGAGTTTTTAACGTTTTCTTGTCTTCAATTGTTGGAAAAATCATTTTATTTTCTACTCACCTTTACAAGAAGATCTTGGTAGCCCGGCTGCCGTGACAAATTCCATGTGTTAGGCCCGTGGCTTTGCGTCTTTTATTTTCATAAAATTTGCCCTTGAGTCAATAGTACCATATTTTAAGCAGGAAAATAAAATTCTGGGCATTTATGTGCAGTTTTTATCGCTATTCTGCATATAATAGGAAGTTAACTCCCCAAAATTGTACTGGGGAACGTAAAAGTGACATTATCATCATGAAAAATAAGGCTTGCATCAACTACAAGCATTGCAAAGTGATACGGAGAAAGCTAAGATAAAAGGTATGGGCAAAAATTTTCGTTGTCAAAAGAGAGGAAAACAAAATGAGTAAGAATTTTAATGAAGAAGTTTTATCGCGCCGGACGTTTGCGATTATTTCCCATCCGGACGCCGGGAAAACGACGCTAACAGAAAAACTGCTGTTATTCGGTGGTGCGATTCGTGATGCAGGAACGGTAAAAGCAAAGAAAACAGGAAAATTTGCGACAAGTGACTGGATGGAAATTGAAAAGCAACGCGGAATTTCCGTTACATCCAGCGTGATGCAATTTGATTATAATGATTTCAGAGTCAATATTCTTGATACTCCCGGGCATCAGGATTTCAGTGAAGATACGTATCGGACATTGATGGCTGTTGATAGCGCCGTCATGATTATCGACTCTGCGAAAGGGATCGAGGAGCAGACGTTAAAATTATTTAAAGTTTGCCGTATGCGTGGCATACCGATTTTTACTTTCATGAATAAATTGGATCGCCAAGGGAAAATGCCACTAGAACTTCTTGCCGAGCTAGAGGAAGTTTTGGGAATTGAATCGTACCCGATGAATTGGCCAATTGGCATGGGGAAAGAATTCCTTGGAATTTATGACCGATATTATAATCGGGTAGAGCAATTCAGGGTCAATGAAGAAGAACGGTTTATTCCTTTAAATGAGGATGGAGAAATCGAAGGTCAACATCCATTAAAGGATTCCGGACTTTACGATCAAACACTTGAAGAGATTATGCTTTTAAATGAAGCAGGAAATGATTTTTCAGCACAAAGGGTTGCGGATGGGACGTTGATTCCCGTGTTTTTCGGAAGCGCCTTAACGAATTTCGGTGTGCAAACGTTCCTTGAAACGTATTTGCAGTTTGCACCGCCTCCAAAGGCGCGTAATTCGTCCGCTGGGGAAATTGATCCACTTTCTGACCAATTTTCAGGCTTTATCTTTAAAATTCAGGCGAACATGAATCCCGCCCACCGTGACAGAATCGCCTTTTTACGAATCTGTTCCGGGAAATTTGAACGCGGCATGTCGGTCAATATCCCGCGTTTAGGGAAACAAATCAAGCTGGCTCAATCGACTTCCTTTATGGCGGAAGAGCGGAATACGGTGGATGAAGCTGTC
>JAUZPT010000269.1 GCA_030705745.1 Bacillota bacterium
ATTCAATTGCTTCACCCCATTTAATGATAGTTTCATTTCCGTTTGCTTATTTTTAAAGTAATGGAAAAGTTTGCAGAAACCGTGGGTTTTTTATGTACATTTTTTGTACATTTAAAAGTAATATTTTAAGCATCACAATTCCTATGTTTTCACTTGATTTTTTATTGAAAAAATGACCTAAATTGAGTGTTTGGAGTGGAAAATAATAATTCGAAGGTGACCGTGCAGCAATTAGGAATAAATTTTTTCCCAAAAGAGGGTCTTTAACATTGATTTCAGTCGAAATCTGTATTCAATTTCAGGTTATCTACAAAACTATTGAATTTATCTACACTTTTTAAGCTTTTATCTACAATATTTTGAGGTTTATCTACAATATTTTGAGGTTTATCTACATTTTTGTTGCGTTTATCAATAATTGCTTAAAAACTGACGGGTAATAAGACGGAATTATTGCCTCACACTTAACATTCGCATGGAAAACAAAAAGTCCCTCAATCCTATTACCTGAGCCAGGCCGTCGCCTGGCTTTTTAACAAGAACCTAGTGCGCATGAAATGTGGATATATCCTTAAAATCCGGGGATAACTGTGAATCATTATTTTTTAAATTCGTTTTTCTACAAAACTATTGATTTTATCTACACTTTTCAAGCGTTTATCTACACTTCGGCTGCGTTTTTCTACAATTACTTAAAAAACTCTTTTTTCGCAAAAAAACCTTAAACAAAGCTTTCACTTGTCTAAGGTTTAAATTTTTATCGTACGAGCTTCCCGTTCCAATTTGCCATTCCACCGGATAAATTAGAAACCATATGAAAGCCATTTTGAAGCAGAAGCTGTCCGCTGGCCTCACCCATTGGCCCGACATGGCAAACGAGAATCACACTTTTTTTCGGATCCAATTCCTTCATCCGGCTCTGAAACTCCGCAAAGGAGATATTAATTGCACCTTGGATGTGCCCGTCCCTATAAAGGTCCGATTCCCTTAAATCAACGATCGACACATCTGAATTCCCAATATATTTTTCCATATCAGCTTCGCCGATAGGCTGTACTTCTTTTGACGCCATCTTCCCATCTTTAGACATACCAGGCATCCCTGCCATACGATCATTCTTTGATATTGATTAATTCATTACTACAATGACGACCACAATGAAAAGGAGTGCAATCCCACCAATGAATAATTTAATTTTTTTCTCATCCAAGGCCCTCCACCTAGCTAAAATAACGATAAGTATATAAAACAAAGAACACACTGCCGATCGTAATGAACGTGGAAATCCATAAAATCAGGAAATGCTTTCTTGGAAGCAAGTTTTTTCGTTTCCACGAAATATAATGTGCAACCAGCTGCATGAGAATGCTGGTTCCGAGAAACCACCACTGATATTTAGTGAAAAACACCATTGTAGAAAACATGACCCCACTCAGGCCGAGCAGAACAACCAAAATGGGCAGTATTCATGCTATACACGCAAGCCCCGAAGTAAGCATGCTGATTTGTTCTCGTTAGCCAGTCCCTCATTTTTCCCTCCCTCTGTTTCTGAAAAAATACTGATTTTACACTAAGGTCATTATTCCACTTAAGTAACATGGGCAACAATGATACCTGTCACTGGAAAATATGACACTATTAAAAAAAGGTCGAAAATCCCGACCTTTTTCCTACAACTTTTATAGTGAGTCCATTTTTTTACTTTGATCTTTCATATTCCCGGGACATCCTTTTTCCTGCATGCTTTTAAAAAGTTCTTCCAATTGCTTGTCGCTCAAATCCGGATGCATCTTTTTCATATACGGCTTCATGGATTCGAAATCCATTTTTCCATTTTTCATCATCTTTTGCATTTCCTCGGCACTCATCTTCATGCCGTCCATCATCTTTTGCATTTCCTCAGCGCTCATCTTCATGCCGCCAATCATCTTTTGCATTTCACCAGTGTTCATTTTTTTGTCGCACATAGAACCTTGCTTTTCATCTGCAGAAGCGGTATTCATCATCCCGCCCATTAGTTTCCTCATTCCTTGTGATTGCATCATCTTTCCCCCGTCTGCCTTCGCAGATGCCGATGTCATATAAAAGCCAGTACCTCCTGCTGCAATCAGTCCCACTGCTAAAAGTCCTGTTACGAACGTCTTTTTCATCTTATTTCTCTCCTTACGAATGAATTTTTCTTTTCAATGGAGAATCGCCCACTCCTCTTACATACCTCTATGTCTTAGGTATAAAATAAATCCAAGGAAAAGAAACAAAACCATGAAAATCCCGCTGAACAATACACCTAGTTTTAATGAAATGCTATTAACGTTAGCTGATTTTCATCACTTTATCCCGCCTCCTTAAATACATTTCCTGTAAATCGACTTCCTTACTTTCAATAATAATGCAAATAAATCGAGAAATTATGGAGAAATATGAAGAAATTAAGAAAACTCGCCAATTGGCGAGCCTACAAGGGCGAAGACAGAGGCGTAGTTGCACTTATCGCGCTCATAACGCCACATCGTGTGGCTTTCGCCCGACTAGAACATCCTGTCCTTCGTGCGTTCAGAATTTATGGATATAAATTCTGATTAGCTTAAAAAGATTGGCTTCTAAGAAACCAATCTTTTTTCACATTACATACTATTTTTACGACAAAGTGTGTGGCGCGCCCTTTTTTTTGATTATAAACTCCAATACGTCAAGGTATCCAATATACCTAAAATCAGAAGGACGAACCCTGCAATTCTTTGGACGATCACACCAAGTTTTCTGCCTTTCTTCTTCATCAATTTTCCGCTCAGTTCGAAATACCAGATTAAAAAAACGGATACGATGACCGGGACAGAAGTACCAAGAGCAAAGATGCCGGGAAGAATTGGGCCATATGGAACGGCCATGGCCATAGGCATGAGTGTTAGGAAAAACAGAACAAACATCGTGGGGCAGAACCCAAGAGAGAAACTTACTCCCATCAGGAACGCACCGAGATTTCCTTTTTGTGTGAAACGGTCGGAAATCCTGCCCAATGAAATTGTTTTAGTAAATTTGATTACTCCAATCATAAAAAGGCCTATGATAATAAGCAATGGGCCGACAATTTTTCTCATCCATGGAAAAAATAAAACGAGCGTATCTTTCATTTCATTTCCAATCATCCACACTAGAATCCCTATTCCGCTAAAAACAACGATCTTCCCTAAAACGAAATAGAGAACTTCCTTCCATGCCAATTTATTTTGCATGGATTGATTCACGTAAATGGTAATCGCCCCTAAATTCCCGGTAAATTGACAAGGCGCAAGTGCACCGACAATGCCTAATATAAATGCGGATAGCAAAGGAAGGCTCTCAGTACTTCGACTGATCGTCAAAAACGGCTCGCTTAGCAAATTACTAATCTGGCTTAAAAATTGATACATGCAGGATTCGTCTCCTTTTTATGGGGATGATACATAAAAAGGTGATCAACAACTGTTCGCCGTTAATCACCTTTTCCAAAAAAATATCGTTTGCTGGCACCTTCTAATCGAACTATTTCCGGTTGAAACTCTCTTACCCGATTTCCACTGCCATTTTCCGTTCATCAAGCACAAAAAGGATTCCTAGCTCATGGTGATCGCCTTCGTATAGCGCCCTTTGGACGAATCGAATCTGGTCATTCGTATCGATGACTTCAAGCTTGCAATGAGCGCGGTTTTTCTGAAGAGCCTCGTAGAATTCCTTTTCATTGGTGATGTTGACACCGTTCACCTTCGTAATCAACTCCCCGACCTGCAGCCCCATTTTAGCAGCAGGAGAGGCGGGAATGATTCCAAGAATCATTAATCCGCGATCTTTTTTCGAAAAATAAAAAGGAAGACTTTCTTCGTGCATCCGCTGCCGTAAAGCGAGGATTTCGCGTCCGATGACTGCGAAACCGACGGTCGCGATGGAGGCGAGCGGATACCAATAGCCAGCGATTGACAACAGGAGAGTCACAAGGCCATGACCGATGAGTCTTTTCCCATGCGTTTGTATCGCGTCTTTTGGCAGCATGCTTTGAATTCGCTGATGGAAGCCAATCGCAAAAGGGACAAGCAGCAGCGAAAATTTTTCTCCCCCCAGCGAGAAAATCGGCCACCAGGAGAAGGGGAGGTGCAGCGCGTCCCCGGGAATGAGCAAAAATACCGGGAGCAGCCAGAGCCGTTTGACTTCATGAACACCGACGCGTTGGCCCCGCTTGCTTTTAATCAATTTCGGAGATGTTCCAAAAGATCCATTTTTAAGAATCAGTATTCCTTCTGCAAGTAACAATAGCGCTAAAAGGACTGCGACTGACGGATAAACCTTATGGCTAATCGACTCAAAGGATTTGGTAAAAATCGGAATATGCCATTTCCGTTCAGCTATGATGATCGTGGCGAAAAACGCGGCGCCAACCGTATAGGCGGGTGCCATCAACCGGATATTCGCCGTTAAGTTCCATAAAAAAGTGAAAAAGGCTATAAGCACAATAACAGCAAAAGGGACGACTAGACCTGCTCCAACAATGAGCACGGAAAGTCCCAAGCCAATAACCAATCCAAGCGGAACAAGCTGACGCAATTCGAAATAGGCGTCAAATGCCCGTACATGAAAGTTTTTCCGTTC
>JAUZPT010000027.1 GCA_030705745.1 Bacillota bacterium
CTGCTAGCGGGCCTGGCGGTGAAGTCGTTCTTTGACTTCATCGTCAGGACCGAAGCGACCTCGAGGGGCTGGGCGCTGGAGCTGGATTACACTAAATTCTTCCGAGTTATCCACACCTGGAAAATTTAAAATTTCCTAGACGACAAAGAAAACCCCTGGCGAAGTTTGTCTTAGCCAAGGGTTCAGGTCAATCATTCATTTGAGTGTTTTGGTGTGTTTACATTTTTTCAGGAGCCGAAACGCCGATCAAGGCAAGCGCGTTTTTCAAAGTGATTTGAACGGTTTTGACCAAAGCAAGTCGGGCTTTGGAGCGTTCCGGAAATTCGCTGTCAAGTACCTTATCCGCATTGTAAAAGCTGTGGAAGGCTTGCGCCAATTCAAAAATATAATTAGAAATGCGGTGAGGCATCCGCTTTAGCGCCGCTTCGCCGACTGCCAGTGGAAATTCGCCAAGCTTCTTCAACAAGTCGATTTCTTTTTCCGATTGAATTTGCTTGAAATCTGTAGTATTCTCGACAGTCATGCCCTGTTCTTCCGCCTGACGGAGGATGCTCGAAATCCTTGCGTGTGCATATTGTGCATAGAAAACAGGATTTTCGTTGGACTGGGAAACGGCCAAGTCCAAATCAAAGTCCATATGTGTGTCCGGGCTTCTCATTGCAAAGAAATAACGAACGGCATCAAGGCCTACTTCGTCAACCAAATCGCGCATAGTGACCGCTTTTCCTGTACGCTTGCTCATCTTCATTTTCTCGCCATCTTTATACAAATGGACAAGCTGGATGATTTCGACCTCAAGCGCATCCCTGTCATAGCCAAGCGCCTGGATTGCTGCTTTCATCCGCGGAATATAGCCGTGGTGGTCGGCACCCCAGATGTTGATCAATTTTTCAAAGCCGCGTTCAAGCTTGTCTTTATGGTAAGCGAGGTCCGGTGTTAAATACGTGTAAGAGCCATCCTGCTTGATCAACACGCGGTCCTTGTCGTCGCCAAGCGGTGTCGAACGAAGCCATGTTGCGCCATCTTCCTCATAAATATGGCCATTGTCGCGAAGCGCCTGCAGCGCCGTATCGATTTTCCCATTGTTGTAAAGAGACGTTTCCGAGTACCACACATCAAAACGGACGCGGAAGTCTTCCAGGTCTTTTTTTAACTTTGCCATTTCATATTTCAAACCGTAATCACGGAAAAAGTCGAAGCGTTCTTTTTCGTCGGCATTCACATATTGATCGCCAAACTCCTCGGCAAGCGACTTACCGATTCCGAGGATATCTTCACCGTGATAGCCGTCCTCAGGCATTTCTTTTTCCAGGCCGAGCGCCTGAAAATATCGTGCCTCAACCGAACGTGCCAGGTTGTTGATTTGGTTTCCTGCATCATTAATATAATACTCTCGTGATACATCATAACCAGCCTTTGCAAGCACATTGCACAATGAATCCCCAACTGCGGCGCCGCGCGCATGGCCTAAATGGAGGTCGCCAGTCGGATTGGCGGAAACGAACTCAATTTGGATTTTTTGGTTATTGCCGACGTTTGTCTCGCCGTATTTGTCGCCTTCTTCGAGAATTGCAGGAATCAAATCAGTCAAATAGCTGTTATTCATATGAAAATTTATGAAACCCGGTCCGGCAAGCTCGATTTTTTCAATCGATGCTTTTGAAAGGTCGATATTGGCTATCAGCGCCTCCGCTATCGCTCTTGGCGCTTTTTTGGCTACGCGGGCAAGCTGCATCGCCATGTTGGTTGAATAATCCCCGTGCGTTTTATCCTTCGGAATTTCGAGAATGACGTCAGGAATTTGTTCTTCAGCCGCCAGATTGGCTTTTAGGACGGCAGCTTTGATTTCTTGCTTCATTTTGCTTTGGACCTGCTCAACGATGTTCATTTCTTTTCCTCCTCAAACATAATTTCTAAATGGTATGTACCTGTTTTCGCTCCTTGCACCTTCATTTCGTACAGGAGCTCGATTTTTCCGCTATTTTGAAGGCTGTTATACGTATGATCAATGCGTGTTGCCCTCGATTCGGTTTCAAGGGCTCCGGCAGCAATTTCATAGCTTCCTTTTTGCCTTTTATTTAAAAGAAAGGGCATTCTCATTTTGACAGCGCCGCTTCGCAAAATCAATGCTTCCCCATCGACAACCTTTACGATCGTGCGCGTTTTTCCTTCCTCCGCCAGTTCCTCGTACTGAAGGTAGAATGCGCTTTCCTTGCTATAATATCGGCCTTGGGCCGCCAATTCAAAAATTTCCTTGCTGCTTCCATGGCGTATCGTCGTTTTTACCCGTACATTCACAGGTATTTGCAAAGGGCTCACCCCATTTTTCTCTATTATAGCGGTAATGTCCACAAAATTCAAAAGGGCCTGACCCCAGTCGAGATCAGGCACTATCTTCCTATTTAAATATCAGTTGCTGCTATGTTTCAGGCGTAAAGCTTTACTTTACCCAGCCCAAAATCATTTCTCTAATCAGCTTGCTGGCCGTGTTAGCCGTTTGTTCGGACGAATCATAGATTGGTGCCACTTCCACGAGGTCACCGCCGACTACATTCACTTCGGAACGGGCAATCGCATGAATGGATGCAAGCAGCTCTTTCGACGTGATCCCGCCGCAATCCACGGTTCCTGTACCAGGGGCGTGAGCCGGGTCAAGCACATCAATGTCAATCGTAACGTATACTGGACGCCCTGCAAGGGTCGGCAAAATTTCTTTTAATGGCTCGAGCACTTCGAATTTTGAAATATGCATGCCAACATTTTTTGCCCATTCGAATTCTTCCTTCATTCCTGAACGAATACCAAATGAATAGACGTTTTTCGGCCCAATCAGTTCCGCCACTTTGCGGATCGGCGTCGAATGTGACAACGGTTCGCCTTCGTAGTGTTCACGCAAATCGGTATGCGCGTCGAAATGGATGATCGCAAGGTCCGGGTACTTTTTGTACATGGCCTTCATGACCGGCCACGACACCAAATGCTCGCCGCCCATTCCAAGAGGGAATTTGCCTGCAGCGAGAACCTTGTCAACGAATTCTTCGATCGCGTCTAGGCTCTTTTGCGGATTGCCAAATGGCAGCGGAATATCGCCCGCATCAAAATATTTTACATCCTCAAGCTCGCGATCAAGGTAAGCACTATATTCTTCAAGACCGATCGACACCTCGCGGATGCGAGTCGGGCCAAAACGTGATCCCGGACGGTAGCTTACTGTCCAGTCCATCGGCATTCCGTATAAAACCGCCTTGCTTTCCTCAAAATTCGCATGGCTCCTAATAAACACATTTCCCGAATATGCCTCATCAAAACGCATACTGCATCCCCCACTTCTATGTATTAACGCACCGGGGGCCTGACCCCCGGTGCTTCACAGCTTTACTACGCTGGGGGTCTGACCCCCACCACTTTACTTCACTAAATCGCCTACGAATTTAGGCAGGACGAATGCTGCTTTGTGAAGTTCTTTTGTGTAGTATTTTGTTTCGATTTCGTGGAAGCGGTCTTCGCTTACTTCCAACGGATCATGCTTTTTCGAGCCAAGTGTAAACGCCCACATGCCGCTTGGGTAGGTTGGAATGTTCGCGATGTACAGGCGTGTAATCGGGAAAATTTCCTTCACGTCTTTTTGAACATTGCGAATTAAATCCGCTTTAAACCAAGGATTATCAGACTGTGCAACGAAGATTCCGTCTTCTTTTAACGCCTTTGAAATGCCTGCGTAAAAGCCTTTTGTAAACAGGTTCACAGCAGGGCCAACCGGTTCTGTTGAATCGACCATGATAACGTCATATTCATTTTCGCTGTTCGCAATGTGCATGAAGCCGTCGTCTACTTGAACATCAACGCGAGGGTCGTCAAGCTTTCCAGCGATTTCAGGCAGATATTTCTTGGAGTACTCGATGACTTTTCCATCAATGTCCACAAGTGTCGCTTTTTTCACGCTTGGGTGCTTTAACACTTCACGGATTACGCCACCGTCTCCGCCGCCTACAACCAAAACGTTTTCAGGGTTCGGATGCGTAAATAAAGGGATATGCGCAACCATTTCGTGGTAAACGAATTCATCCTTCACAGACGTCATGACCATATCGTCAAGAAGAAGCATATTTCCCCATTCTTCCGTTTCGACCATATCAAGCTTTTGAAATTCTGTTTGTTCTGTATGTAAAGTTTTGTTCACTTTCATCGTGATGCCAAAGTTTTCAGTTTGTTTTTCTGTAAACCAAAGTCCCATTTTTCATCTTCCTTTCAAGCTCTATTTTAGTGTGGGAGCGAATACCATTTTCATTTATTCTTCCCCAAGTCTTTAAATGCAAACATGAAAAAAAGTATAGAGGAATCTAGCAAAATTGTAAAGAAAACTTGCTGATTGGCGAGCCGGAAGGCGAAGACAGAAGCATAGTTGCACTTATGCGTTCTGAATTTATGTACATAAATTCAGATTAGCGAAAGAAAACTTGGGTATTTTGCCTATTTTCACATAAAGGCGGCACATATCAACTTTCAAGTAGCCAATTCATTTCCATTCATAAACTAAAATTTTCAATTTTTAATAGATGAAGGTTTAAAAACTACACTTTTTTTTCATACTGTGACTAACTGGAAATTTTACATAAAAATAAGGGGGTGGACGAGTTGGAACTCATGACCGATCAGCGGTTTCGGAAAACAATGAAATATTTACGTGCAATTATCTTCATCAGTTTGATAGGGATGGCTTTTATGCTTGTTCTCCTGCTGGGCATTCTTGCTTACGCAAAAGTACTTGGCCCACCACCTCTCGCCGTCCCACAATCCACCCTTTACTTTTCCGATGATAATACATTAATCGGCGAAAGCAATAATGGACAAAAGCGGTATTGGGTTTCGCTAAAAGATATTTCTCCCCAGCTCATCCATGCAACCATTTCGGTAGAAGATAAAAGTTTCTTCACCCACCATGGCTTTGATTATAAACGGATTGCCGGGGCAGCTCTAGCTGACGTAAAGGCGTTCGGCAAGGTTCAGGGCGCAAGCACCATCACCCAGCAGTATGCCCGAAACTTGTTTCTCGTGCATGACAAAACATGGATGCGGAAACTTCTTGAAGCATTATATACGATCCGCCTTGAAATGAATTATTCGAAAAAAGATATATTGGAAGGCTATATTAACACGATTTACTATGGACACAATGTATACGGCATTCAAGCAGCCAGCCAATTTTATTTTGGAAAAAATGCTTCGGAATTAACATTGGCAGAATCAGCAATGCTTGCCGGCATCCCTAAAGGACCTGGAATTTATTCTCCTTTCGTTTCTCTAAAAAAGGCAAAAGAAAGACAGGCGACAATTTTAACTACAATGGTGAACAACGGATACATCAAGCCAAAATCCGCCGAAATCGCAAAAAAAGTAAAGCTGACTTTCAACATCAACGGCAAAAATCCGCAGCGACAGGAGCAATTGGCTCCATATTTTCAAGATGCCGTAAAAAATGCGCTTCGGACAAAACTTCATTTAGATGAAAGAACAATCGCCCTAGGAGGCTGAAAGGTTTATACGACTCTTGATGTAGCACAGCAGCATGCTGCTGAAAAACAATTCAAAAAAATTATTCCAAGCGAATCTGACATTCAGGCAGGCTTAGTCGCTATGAACCCCAAAAATGGTGAGGTAAAAGCGCTTGTGGGCGGCCGGGATTATGAAAAAAGCCCCTTTAACCGGGCCATTCAAGCCATCCGCCAGCCAGGCTCAACCATAAAGCCCCTTTTGTACTATGCTGCAATTGAAAAAGGATTCACACCATCCACAACGATGAGAAGCGAATACACCACCTTTCATTTCGGAAAAGGACAGCCTGATTATACACCGCATAATTTCAATAACGAGTATGCGGATGGTGATATCACGCTGGCTCAGGCCATCGCTTTATCCGATAATATTTTTGCCGTCAAAACGCATTTATTTTTAGGCGAAGATACGCTCGTTAAGATGGCGAAAAAGTTCGGCCTTTCAACGAAGATGGAAAAGGTTCCTTCTTTAGCACTTGGAACGTCAGGTGTCCGAATCATTGATATGGCTAGGGCGTACAGCCTTTTTGCCAATGGGGGAAAGAAAGTCGAACCTACCTTTATAACTAAAGTCGAGGATTATAGCGGCAAAGTTATTTACGAAAAAAAGGATGCCGAGGAAACTGTATTGAAGCCCGCTCCTGCGTATGTTATGACTCAATTGATGACAGGTATGTTTGATCCGAAATTAAACGGATACGCCCGTGTAACAGGAAGTACGGTCATTAAAAATATCACGCGCCCCTATGCTGGCAAATCTGGTTCGACGACTGCCGACAGCTGGATGGTCGGTTTTTCACCTCAGCTCGTTACCGCTGTCTGGGCCGGCTATGATGCAGGCAAGCCAATTGAACTGACAGCGGAAAAAACATACGCCAAGAAGATTTGGGCCAATTTTATGGAAGAGGCTCTTAAGGGCAAACCCGTAAAAGCATTTGCACCTCCAAAAGAAGGAGTAATCGGTGTTTACGTAGATCCGGCCAACGGCAAACTTGCTTCAAAAAATTGTCCCGTCCGCAGATTCACCTATTTTGTGTCTGGAACGGAACCGACTGAATACTGCACAGAGCATGATAAAGGAGCAAATATGCATCGTGTGAAAAAAAGCCTTCCTAGGAAGGACCCGTGGTATAAATGGATTTTCCATTGGTGAAATTAGGATCAGAAAAGCGGAAGCACCTTGCACAACAGTAAAAAACCCCGAGGATTCCCGGGGTTTTTTTGTCCTAGTGTTACGTGTGTCCACGCTGTAAATTAGTTTACTTTTTTTAGCGATAAACAGCAAGTACTTGTGGACTTATTTTTTGAAAAAAATTCATTTTTCGACAAATTGGGTTAATTCACTGCCAAACCGTTCTTCAACTCATCTGAAGAGTGCTCCCAAAAAGCTTCATTATGCTGCTTTAGAAAAGCTTCCAGAATCCTTTTGGACTTGTCATCCATATGGTCAACGATGATATGCCGTTTCAACGATTTGTCCATCCGATTAACATGCTCGGGTAATGATTTATACCCTCTGCGAATTTCACGGTCTACCGTCATTTCGCAGGCGGTCACGCCGGCATAATAAGCGCCTTCCTGTTTCCGATCAATCGTGACCCAAACAAGCCAATACGGTTTTCCATTCGGCACTTCCGCTTTTGAAGGAAGAAATTTAATGCCCTTTTCAACAACGCTCCGCGCATGCATCGCGCCGACGTCGATGACAGCCTCACCTGCATCCACATCGATAATGACAGGTGATACATTGTCCAGGGTCAATGCCCCCTTGCCGAAGCCCTTATGCCCGTCAGTCGGATCATTTTTGATGATATTAAAACCGATTTTTTTCTTATTGTTTTCCTCCATCGTACAGGAACCTCCTTGAACATATCATTAATGAAAGCCCCAGAGAAAGTGGCTTCTTCTTTTTTAATAGGCTATGTTAAAGCCAATTGTTGAATGTGCTCACTGTGTTGATTGGAGCGGAAATCAACAGGTAAATTTAACATAGCCTTTTAATAAAAGAGCATATAAAAAAAGCGGTCCATCCCATCCATCACAAGTGGAAGAACCACATTGAAAATAGGCTGAATGGTATAATTGTTAAGCGGAGTGAGGACCAGCAGCAAGAAAACAAATGAACCATACGATTCGTATTGAGTCATTTTTGCCCGTAAATCATTGGGTAAAAGGTCTTCTAAAATGCGGTAGCCATCCAGCGGCGGTAATGGAAGCAGATTAAAAATAAACAAAACGACGTTTAGCGGGATGAAAATATTGAAAAATTCTGTTACATAGGAAGGAAGATTTTGTCCAATCCCCGCCTTTGCCAAACTATAAACAACCAAAAACCCTACGCACGCCATGACAAAATTGCTGATTGGACCCGCTATTGTTACCAATATGCCCGCAAGCCTTGGCCTTTTGAAAAAGAAGCGGTTCACAGGAACCGGACGCGCCCAGCCGAAACCGGCGATAAAAATCATTAAAGCGCCGAGTGGATCGATATGTGACATCGGATTCAGCGTAACCCTTCCTTGCTTTTTAGCGGTTAGATCCCCAAATTTATAGGCTACATACGCGTGGGAAAATTCATGGACGGTGAATGCAATGAGCAGCGTCAGCGCAACAAACGGAATTTCGCGCAAAGGATAAGCCAAAAAATGTTGTAATGTATCCAAATTTTTTATCTCCTTTTAAGCTAAGGCTTTTCAATTAGTATACATGAAATGTCCCCCAAAATGAAAAACAAATTACCGCGTGCACGATCTTCTTGAATTTTTATCTCAGATATGAAACACTACTAGCAGAAAGCTTTAGGAGGAATACATATGCCATATGTAACAGTCAAAATGCTCGAAGGCCGTAGTGAAGAACAGAAAAAAGCGCTCGTTGAAAAAGTGACCGATGCGGTCAGCGAAACTACAGGCGCTTCGAAAGAAAATGTCGTCGTGTTTATCGAAGAAATGTCCAAAAATCATTATGGCGTTGCCGGCAAACGATTTAGCGATCAATAATTATGCCCTTTTCGGCACTAATGAAAACAGTACGGGTTAAAGCAAAAGCTACGCTCCATCAATGGAGGGTAGCTTTTCTTTTTAAGCCTTCAATATATTCATAGGCTTCGTCAATTTCTGCATTGGTGTAGCGCTGGCTGCTTTTTAATGTGAAAATTTTGTCCACCACTTCCTCTTTCGGGAGACCTTCAAAATATAGGACCGTTGACACGAGCTCTAAAAATCTGGCATTGTGCCCGTTCATGTCCGTCAAGCAATCCTGTAAACACGGCATATCCACTTCATTTAAACTCAAAAACTCTTTTCCTGAATCAGTCAAAGCATATTTATATTGATAGTATCCGCCTTTTTTCTCCTTCACTTCCTCGATAAAACCCATATTGCAAAGTTCCTCGACTCTCAATGTAAGTTCTTCCGAATATGGTCCGTAAAAGTGAAATTGAAATCTTTCCTGAAAGGGAAACGAAATCTTTTTGGCGATATAAATCATTTTCTGCAGCTTCTTTCGGCCCGCGATTTCACCGGAAACCTGTACAGCATGCATCACCCTTGCGTGGTCTTTTAACAAGCTCTTCATCTCCTACTCCATCTAGTGCCTCATTCTATAATTCTAAAAGAGCGCGTATTTGCCTCTTTATATTCTTTTTTGACGTCTCATCCAGCAAAAAATCTTCCGGATAATAAAGTTTATGGTCCGTTCTTCTTTTACCTGAAATCGCATCGACTACTTCCGATTCTCTTGAAAGCTCCTTTAATTCCCCGTTTTTCATCAACAGATGTATCGGAAGACGCTCTTCTTCCTCTCCAGGGCGATAAAAGTCATATGGTAAATCGGAGGATGAATCGACCACCAAATAATACTCCGGATCGAGTCCGGCCTTGACGAACAATTTGTTCAATTCCGCAAGTTTTTTGTATTCCTTCGCCGGGTCAAACTCGGCATACTTGAACAAATTCCGGTTCACAAACCTGCGGCAAAGGTCACTTATAACCGCATCCTCTTCTTCCTGCCACATCTGAAAATAGTAAAGAATGACGGATTCGTCCAATTTTAAATAGTCTTGTAAGGTTAATTGGTCATTGAAGATCGTATAAAAATGAAGGGGCGGATGCGCAAAGGTATACTGTTGCTCGTATAAGTGCTTGGCTCTGTGAAGTATTTTTGTCAAAATCACCTCGGCTCCGCGCGAAACCGGATGGAAGTAAACCTGCCAATACATTTGATAGCGGCTCATAATATAATCTTCGACCGCATGCATGCCGCTTTTTTTAATCACGACCTGGTCTTCTTTCGGGCGCATGACGCGCAGTATCCGCTCCATATCAAAATGGCCGTAGCTGACACCGGTAAAATAGGCATCGCGCTGCAAATAGTCCATGCGGTCCGCATCGATCTGGCTCGAAATCAAACTGACGACGAGCTTATTCGCAGATGTTTTTGCAATGACCTCCGCCACTTTTTTCGGAAAATCGGGGTCGACTTTTGCCAGCACTCGATTGACTTCCGTGTCACCGATAATAATTGCCTGTGTAAAACCTTCGTGATCGAAGTCAAACACCTTTTCGAAGGAATGTGAAAAAGGCCCATGTCCCAAATCATGCAATAGTGCTGAGCACAATGTTAAAAGGCGCTCTTCCTGCTTCCATTCCGGGCGGCCATCAAACACGTCGTCGATGATTCTGCGGACGATTTCATACACGCCAAGCGAGTGGTTGAAACGGCTGTGCTCGGCTCCGTGGAATGTTAAAAAAGTTGTCCCCAGCTGCTTGATTCTGCGCAGGCGCTGAAATTCCTTCGTTCCGATCAAATCCCAAATCACTCGGTCGCGAACATGGATGTAGCGATGGACCGGGTCTTTAAAAACCTTTTCTTCCTCTAGCTTTTCCGCCGAATATACCATGGGCTTCCCTCTTCCTAACTAGCTTGTTACTATTATATCCCCATTTTACCCGAGAATCACTCTTATTTCGGCAAATATCTCCGGTAGATTTCGACAATTTTTTCAGGAAACGATGCACGGTTCCTAGCGAAAATAAAAATCACCTCTGAAAGGCTTCAAAGGCGATTTATTTCTTTATTTTTTTATCAATTTTTTCTATTAATTCTTCTTCCGATAGTGCAGCAAGGGGACGATTATTCACGAAGGCAAACGTTTTTTTTCGGCCCGGTCCGCAATAAGACTGGCATCCGATTTCTACTTTTGCTTCTGGATCAAGCTGCTTCAAGCGGGGAAGCAATGTTTTAAGGTTTACGGCCTGGCAATCGTCGCAAACTCGGAATTCATTCGACATTCCTTATGCATCCTTTCAGTACTTCATCTATTGTTTGTCAAAATGGTCAGGGAATCAAAAAGCTTCATGAAAGATCCCTTAAACCATTAATTGGCTAGTTTTCTTTAGTACTTAGTAAATTATAAAATTTCACATAGTTGATATCTCTAAACCGGGTTATAGTAATCCAGCTCCAGGGCGCTTACGCCTTTTGTTCGTATTTTACAGTTTCTTTGTTTTGAATGCAAGTTGAACTCTTTTAGAAAACTTTCTGATAGTCTGGCAATTTTCAAGCAATGGCACTGCCCTATTTTGATAAAAAAATGCATTTTTCATAAATGAATCCACTGAAATTGAAAGTTTTTCTTAGCAAACTTTCAAACGCAAAAAAATTCTACTATTTTGGTATAAAGTCGGACAACAATGTCCATCCTTGTACTAGGATCATTGAAAATTTGCGGCATAAGGGCTGCTATTAAAAAATCGTATACTTTAAGGGAGTTGATTGTATGAAAATTCGCCAGGATGCATGGACTGATGAAGATGATTTGCTTTTGGCCGAAACCGTATTAAGGCATGTCAGGGAAGGAAGCACACAGCTTAACGCCTTCGAAGAGGTCGGTGACAAATTGAATCGCACCTCGGCAGCATGCGGTTTCCGGTGGAACGCCGTCGTCCGCCACCGCTACGAAAAAGCATTGCAATTGTCAAAAAAGCAAAGGAAACAAAGACAGAGAATCCTAGGAAAAGACCAGGGTGGAAAGAAAAAGCTTCTATACACACCACCGCTTACGCCAGGGGATGTGCTGGAACAAGCACCAACAATGCCTGTATTTGCTTTAGAGCATGAGGAAACTGAAAGCGAGCTGCAAGAATACAGCGTGGAAATGGCCACAGAAATAATTGAGGCCACACCTGCTCTTACCCAAAAAGCACCTGCAGCAGAAATTACTATGGGCGCAGTCATCGACTTTCTTCAAAAATTCCGCTATTCCAACTATCAAGTCGAAGGCCTGAAAATTGAGAATGAAAGATTAAAGCGTGAAAACGATGAACTTCGAAAACGAAGCGATCAATTGGCAATGCGAGTTCAGGAATTGGAACAAAACTCGGATACGATGCAGGAAGATTACGAAACGCTCATGAAAATCATGAATCGAGCAAGAAAGCTCGTCCTGCTTGAAGACGATGAAAGGCCGGCCACGAAATTCAAAATGGACCGCAATGGGAACTTGGAGAAATTAGCGGAATAAGAAGAATGTTAAAAGATAGAGATATTTGGAGAGAAGATCATGGCAGCACTCTCGATTCAAAGAAGGCAAAAATCCAGGTGGATTTTCGCCTTTTTTAATCGCTTATTTTCGTATTCCGCTCGACGACCCGTTCATAGTAACCCGGATATAGTCCAAGTTCGAATTCATTCATTTGACCGGCAAATAAGAAGTCGCTATGCGCTTTTAGCTGATTCAAAAGACGTAGCATCACATCTCCTATGGTCAATTCAACCGACAGCAGTTCCGACAGCGAAGCCATAACGCCAGGGACGATTTCCGGAAAGTGGAACTTGGTCGGCTCACTTTTTTTCGCAAGGTGATAAAATTGTTTAATTAATTCTGCCCTTGCGCTTCCACTGCCATGAACGCACAAATAAATTTGCACAGCAACGCCCTTTCGCAGGCGGCGTTGCGAGATGCCGGCGAATTTTTTTCCGTCGATGCTTAAATCATAGCTTCCAGGGCAGTAGGAACCGACGATTTCTTTTGCCTCTATTGTTTTAGTAAAATCTGAAAACATCGATTGAATTAGCAGCCACATAGCATCATAGCCACGGTTTATGTCGATGCCATTTTCCTTCTCTGGAAAAATGAGTGAAATGTTTAACACCCCTTCATCGAGCACAACCGCCAAACCACCCGAATTGCGGACAAGGTACCGATAACCCTGCTGTTTAAGGAACTCCAGCCCATCGTTTAAAAATGGAAGCTTTGTATCCTGAATGCCGAGCACAATTGTTTGATGATGCACCCATGTTCTCGCGGTGGCAGGTGACTCCCCGGCTCCAATAGAAGCGCATAGCGTATCGTCACTTGCAAATGACTGCTGTGCATGAAAGTAGGCTCCCGCCGATGATTGGTCGATCACGCGCCACTGTGGCTGGTGCAATAAATCCATATTTATAGCTCCTCTATAAGTACATAGTATCTTCATTATAGCATACGGGTGATGCCCCATTCCGGTATGAAAATGAGCAAAAGGAGCCATACGCATGCGCTGGCTCCTTTCTGAATTATCGTTGCAGTGCCTGGGCAGCTGTCATTAACGATAGCTTGTAAACATCTTCTTCGTTGCATCCTCGTGAAAGGTCGTTCACAGGGCGGTTCAAACCTTGTAATAATGGGCCAACTGCTTCGAAATTACCGAGGCGCTGTGCAATTTTATAACCAATATTTCCTGCTTCAAGGCTTGGGAAAACAAACACATTCGCATCACCTTGAATCGGGGAATCCGGCGCTTTTTTCTTCGCAACAGAAGGAACAAAAGCAGCGTCAAACTGGAATTCTCCATCGATGACGAGCAACGGTTCGCGAATCTTTGCCATGTCTACCGCTTCAATGACCTTATCTGTTTCTGGCGATTTTGCCGAGCCCTTCGTAGAAAAACTGAGCATCGCCACGCGTGGATCGATATCGAACATTCTTGCCGTTTTCGCGCTTTCCACGGCAATTTCAGCCAAGTCTTGGCTATCCGGGGAAATATTTATCGCGCAATCAGCGAAGACGTATTTTTCTTCTTCTCTGACCATAATGAAAACGCCAGACGTCTTGCGGACGCCTTCTTTTGTTTTGATGATTTGTAGTGCAGGGCGAACCGTATCGGCTGTTGAGTGGGCAGCCCCGCTGACAAGTCCGTCCGCTTTGTTTAAATAAACAAGCATCGTACCAAAATAATTTTCATCAAGCAAAATACGGCGTGCATCTTCTTCTGTTGCTTTTCCTTTTCTTCTTTCAATAAAGGCTGCTACAAGCTCGTCCATCATCACAAAATTTTGTGGGTCGTAAATTTCAGCCAATTCAAGAGAAACACCAAGCTCATCTGCTTTTGCCTGTACCTTCTCAATATTTCCGATGAGGATTGGCGTAATGAGTTTTTCTTCAGCCAAACGCCCGGCTGCCTTTACGATTCGCTCGTCCAATCCTTCCGGAAAAACGATTTTTAAGTTATTACCAGCTATTTTCTGCTTTAATCCTTCGAATAAATCGCTCACAACTTATTCCTCCTTTATTACTCTCACACTATTAGCATACTTTACCGATTGCAAAATTCAAGAACAAGCCTCACAGAGAACGGTTACATTACAAATGTTTATTTTTTCAAAAATTTATAATAAATTATAATTTCCAATTCCTTGGATGGTGCCTGTCACCCATGGGGTCACTCATACGTCACCTTTAATTTCTCCCTCTTCTTGTTTTTTTAAACCGAAATTGTTGGGGTTTAATACCTCGCTCGTTGGCGAAACTATGATATAGTTAACTTTGTAAATTGTAGAATTAGTTAGGAGTGATTTGAATGAGTGAAGCAGCTCAAACATTGGAAGGCTGGTTTTGTTTGCATGATTTCCGCACGATTGACTGGACAACGTGGAAAATGGTGTCTAGTGATGAGCGCCAGGCAGCTATCCATGAATTTTTAGGTCTCGTTGAAAAATGGAACGCTACCCAGGACCGTAAAGAGGGAAGCCACGCTCTATATACAGTTGTTGGTCAAAAAGCAGATTTTATGATGATGATTTTACGCCCGACAATGGAAGAATTAAATGCGATTGAAACAGAATTCAACAAAACAAAGCTGGCAGAGTTTACTGTTCCGGCTCATTCGTATGTTTCGGTCGTGGAACTGAGCAATTATCTTCCTGCAGGACAGGATCCATACGAAAGCCCGGAATTTTTGGCTCGCCTTTACCCGACGCTGCCTAAAGCGAAGCATGTTTGTTTCTATCCGATGGACAAGCGCCGCCAAGGCAATGACAATTGGTACATGCTGCCGATGGAAGAGCGCAAAGGCATGATGCGCAGCCATGGAATGATCGGCCGCCAATACGCAGGAAAAGTAAAACAAATCATTACCGGTTCAGTCGGTTTCGACGACTACGAATGGGGCGTAACCCTGTTTGCAGACGACGTGCTTCAATTCAAAAAATTAGTTTATGAAATGCGCTTTGATGAAGTTAGTGCTCGCTACGGCGAATTCGGAGCATTCTTCGTCGGAAACCTTTTAGTGGAAGACAAAATTTCCGGTTTCCTGCACGTTTAAATCCTACTAGTTAACTCCCGGCTGCTACCGGGAGTTTTTTCATTCCTCAACTTGTCATATATCCGTTCTGCCCTTCATACAATTGAAACAGCGAGTCATCCAATAAAAGTTGCTTCCTGCCCGATATTTTTCAACCCATACTTACAAAGCTCATCACTGGATTGATAGGAAAAACGTCGTTCGCCGTTTCAGAAATTCCTGTCATTTTTCCAAAAAAAGATTGAAGCCTTTCAATGGAGATTGTGCAAGTGAAATTTAGGAGGGGGAAAAGAATGAATCCTTACGTGAATTACAATCCTTCGGCATACCAGCCATATCAAGGTTCAGGCGGACAGCAGGCTGGGTATGGAAACCCACCTGCCGCCGGTTATGGGACACAAGTACAGCAACCGACCGGCTACCCGATGATGCCTATGGGTGGAGGAATGGCCATACCAATGCCAAAAAATGCGCCAACCACTGAACCACAAGTTCCAGGGATGCTTCCGATTGAACAATCGTATATTGAAAACATTCTGAGGCTCAACAAAGGAAAGCTTGTGACTGTTTATACTACATTCGAAAACAACCGTGAGTGGAATGCAAAAATTTTCAAAGGGATTATAGAAGCCGCCGGACGCGATCATCTGATTCTAAGCGATCCTCAAACCGGAATGCGATCTCTAATTCCAATGGTGAGCGTCGATTATATAACCTTCACCGAAGAAATTGAGTATGAATACCCGTTTGGCGCCGCTCCGAATTTAAGCACGTACTCACCAAGGTAAGAGGACCATTATGTTGTGTAGACCTGAGAATCACGTTTTTAAAAAAATGAAATAATTCTCGACATAAAAAGAAGGAGCATTCTGCTCCTTCTCTCAGACTGTAGACCAACTCGATAAAATTCGGGTATGTCTACAGTTTTTTTGTTTCCTGAAACTTGTCTGTTGATTTGCGCTCCAGGCGCTTCGCTTTCCGCGGGCGTGCCGGGGAGCTTCCTCGGCGCTTCGCTCCTGCGGGATCTCCCCTGAC
>JAUZPT010000270.1 GCA_030705745.1 Bacillota bacterium
GGATACCCCTCAGAAGCGAGCTGCATTTTCAGCTTAGCTACCTTGTCGCTCGGCACACGAATTGTTCCGTCGCTTTCCACTTTTGCGTCGACGGACATACCTTCGAGTTTTGTAAGAATTTCTGCTCCTTCCGAAGAGGAAAGGCCCCTGTACAACACATCATAAGGCTTGTTATTGAGCAGAACCGACGCTACGATTGCTATTACGATTACTATAACGCCAGCTGAAATAATGATTGTTTTAGTTTTTCTATTTTGTTTGTTCCAAAATTCTGTAATCTGTTTTAAAATTGCTGCAGGCGTAAAGTTCATTT
This sequence comes from Bacillota bacterium, assembly GCA_030705745.1. Classification (GTDB taxonomy): domain Bacteria; phylum Bacillota; class Bacilli; order Bacillales; family Cytobacillaceae; genus Neobacillus_A. Next base: position 314 of record JAUZPT010000270.1, read on the forward strand.
TTCATCCTCAATCCCAACCTACAAATTTTCATGGTAGATAATGAAAATGAAGTTAGAGAGTAATCCGCATAATTTCGTTGTACGCATCCAGTGCTTTATTGCGCACCTGAACAAGGGTTTGCAGCGCAAGGTCAGCTTTTGCCGAATCAATTGTAATGGTATGCAGACTGTCTGTCTCTCCCTTAGCGACACTGACGACATCCTGCTGTACAGCTTTATTGGTTTCACTAACCTGAGAAATCGCATTTTTCAACAGATCTTCAAAGGGCATAAATGAATCTTGATTATCTTGTGTTTTTGTTTTTAAGGATTCAGAAAGGCTGCTTATTACATTTGCAGCTGAAACGGATGAAATAGCCATGGGTTGATCCTCCTCTTATTATCTTCCAATATCAAGTGCCTTTTCGGCCATAGCTTTAATAGAATTGAATGCTGTAACGTTTGCTTCATAAGACCTTGTAGAAGAAATCATGTCGATCATTTCCTTAGCGGTATCCACATTTGGCATCATAACATAACCGTTCTCATTGGCATCGGGATTGGACGGGTCATACACCGGCTTTAGATCGGACTGATCTTCGACAACACCCGATACTTTAACCCCGCCCGTATATTGTGTTTTTTCCTGCGCGTCTGTGAGAATGTTTTCAAATTTACTTTGATTGTCGTTTTCTTGAAATACGACCATCTTTCTGCGGTAAGGCTCACCGCTTTCTGTGCGGGTTGTTTGCGCGTTTGAAATGTTTTGTGCTATAACATCCATCCTCAGTTTTTGAGCTGTCAGCGCTGAGCCGCTGATATTTAATGAACTTAAAAAAGCCATAATTAACCCTTGCCCTCCGTTATCGCATATTTCATTCTGGAGATTTCGGATGACATCATTCTTGTAGCATACAGGTATTCAATCTGTGTTCTTGCGAGCGAAACATTTTCAGAATCGATATCCACATTGTTTCCGTCCGCTCTCATGGTCGTTGAAGTATCCTGCTGTACCTGAGGGTTTAAATTTTGGAGCTTTGCATTTAATTGATCCTCTGTCTGACCGGTTGATCCTTGGAGTGCATCGTTCAGCAGACTCTCAAACTGAACCGTTTGACTTTTATAGCCGGGGGTATCCACATTAGCAATGTTGTTGGATACAACCTTTTGTCGAAGCCACAGCGCATCAAGACTTTTTTGCAGTACCGTCATACTGTTTCCGCCGAAAATCTCGTTCATGATTTTTACCTCTCTATCATTTGAATGAATCTAAGCTATTTCTGAATTGCAATGTTACGTCTATTTTTGTTATAATTTGATAGTAAGTGTCATGGTGAGCAGCAAAAAAAACTCATTCGGTAACTGGCTGCCATTCAAGGCCCTGTAGTTTTGCGTCCTTATCTTTCGATAAGTTTGCTCTTATCGTGAGTCTTTACAATTAAGTTTTCTTTAAATTGATATTAACTGTATAATCACTAAATTATAGTTATTTTTTTGTTAATGTAGTAACTTTTGCCATTTTTGTCCTTTTTCCATATCGATATATGTATGTTAGCATCATTTTTTGTAACAGTCAACATATAATTGATACCATATTAAACTTTTTCGATGTTTTTTCGTGATTTTTCGATACTTTTTATAAAATCGCTCTAACTTTTATTGTTAATGTGTCGAAATAGGATAAGTTATGCTGAAATCATGCTTTAATTATAACGCATAAAATTCCATTTTTCAATAATAAAACCATTAAACTTTTTTTAAGGATATCCGATATATCCAGTGTCATAAACAATCGCAGCGTAAAGGAGGACCATTATGGCAACTTCAGTCAGCGGTACAGGCAGTGCTTTAAGTACCAGCAATAATAGAATAACAGGATACAACTCCGGCATAGATACGGACGCTGTGGTAAAATCTCTTACAAGCGGTGACCAGACCAGAATTGATCAGGCTATGCAGCAGCAACAGACTTTACAGTGGAAGACGGAAGACTATCAGACCATTATTAGCAAACTGACGGATTTCCAGTCGAAATATTTTGGTGATTCCTATAACAGCATTTTGATTGGTGATTCTTTAAATCAGCTTTCTGTATTAAGCACCAGTTCCCCCTATGTTTCGGTTACTACCGGCACAAATTCCGTTGCCGGAAATGTATATATCAGCGATATTGTAAGCCTTGCTTCCTCTGCCAAACTAGAAAGCAGCGATGTTGTTTCCGCTAACCCCACAATAACGGTTGACCCGGCGAAGCTCGCCGATCTGCCGGGAAAAAGCTTTAAGATAACGCTGGACGGTCAGGAAAAAACACTGACCTTTGATTCGACGAAAACATACGCATCTGCAAATGATGTAAAGACAGAATTGCAGAGATTAATGGATGCCTCGTTCGGTTCAGGCCGGATGAGTGTTGCCGCGAACGGTAATTCACTTGCAATCGGTGCCGCTACAGGAAGTGTGTTTTCAATAAATGCATCTGGCATCTCGGGACAGGAAGCGTCAGACGTGCTTGGTTTTACGGCGGGTGCATCCAACCGAATTGATTTAAACGCCGCGCTTGCAAGCAACGGTTCAAAAACGCCGGAATCGGATTCCGGAACCCTTGAATTTTACATAAACGGCAAGCAGTTTTTGATAAACGGTACTCCCACAATCAGCCAGCTGATGACCCAGATTAATAACAGTGATGCAGGGGTAACGATTTCTTACTCAAAAACAACAGATAAGTTCTCAATCGTATCAAAAGAAACTGGCAGCGCAAGCAATGTTACCTTTTCGGATAAGCAGGGAAATTTTCTTAACTCTATCCTCGGAAATGGTAACCTGACAAAGGGTACCGACGCCGTTGTGAAATTAAGCACTTCTGGTTTAACAGATGATGCAAGCCAAACGACGATTACAAGGAGTTCAAACAGTTTTGATATTGACGGAACCACTTATACATTATTAGGCAAAGCGTCCGGCACTACCCAGGAAGCTATTAATGTATCCATTGGGAAGGATACAGACTCTATTGTAAAGAAAATAACCGATTTTGTTAATGATTATAATGATTTGCTTGGTTCGATTACGAGTAAATTATCGGAAGAAAGAGATAAGGACTACACCCCGCTGACCGATGCACAAAAAAGCGCAATGACCTCAACTGACATTACGAACTGGAACACAAAAGCCAGAAGCGGACTTCTGCGTAACGACAATACCTTAGAGTCGATTGCTAACGACCTAAGAAGCAGCCTTTTCGCTGACGTAAAAGTTAACGGAACGAGTCAGAGCATTGGCGCTATGTTAACGGATATGGGTATCACCACAGGAGCCTATTCTGAAAAGGGAAAACTGCATATTGACACAGCAAAATTGACAGCTGCCGTCAATAAAGATCCCCAGAAGGTAATGGACCTGTTTGCGAAGAAAGCTACTTCCTCTTATTCGCAGTACGCCACAGATGCGCAGAAACAAACGCGTTACAACGAATCCGGTCTCATGTGGAGAATCAGCGACATTATAAAAAACAACACCAGCGAGGTTGGCACGAAAGGTGTATTAATTTCTCTGGTTGGAAAAAAGGATAACAGCTACAGTACAGAGACAATTTACGGCAAACAGTTAAAAGATCTGGCCACGAAAATACAGGATCTCAAAGACAAGCTTTCTGCTGACCAGCAACGTTATTATCAGAAATTCTCCGCTATGGAAACAGCTTTGACAAAGCTAAACAGCCAAAGCTCCTGGCTCTCACAGCAGGTTTCTGCAAATAACCAACAAGGTTAATTATTTGAAGAGGTGAGTTTATGCCCACTATTGATCCCTATCAGAAATACAGAGAACAGTCTGTTAACACTATGACCCCCGGTGAACTCATCGTCCTTTTATATGAAGAAGCCGTCATCAGCATGAACAAAGCAAAATCCTTCATAAGTAAAAATAACACTTGTGAAGCTCACAACAGCATTATTAAAGCGGAAAATATATTTTTATACCTCATGGACAGTCTGGATATGAATTATCCGATTTCGCAGAACCTGCTGCTGCTGTACGATTATTTATACAATCGTCTTGTAACGGCTAATTTGGAGAAAAACACGGATATTCTGCAGGAAGTTCTAACCAAAACAATTGAATTAAAAGATACCTGGAAAAAGGCCGAAGTCAGCAATCGTGAGCATTTGCAAGGAAAAAGCGTATGAATAATCATACACTGCAGCTGCTGCAGGCTTGTGATGAGTTACTGGTGGCAAAGCTTGAGTTGTTATTGCAGCTCTCCGCACAGTTGCAAGGATTGACGAAAACCCTTGAAGATGAAAATCC
>JAUZPT010000271.1 GCA_030705745.1 Bacillota bacterium
AACGGGCGGCTGCGTACCTTTAGCCAGTCAATCAAATTTTGTTTTCCTGCTACATAGCCACCGACAACACCAATAGCCTTTGACAATGTCCCAATTTGAAAATCAATTTTATCTGACAATCCAAAGTGCTTTACTGTGCCTGCACCATCGCCAAGTACACCTGAACCATGCGCGTCATCTACGTACGTTATTAAATCGAATTCCTCTGCAATTTGGACGATTTCTGGAAGCAAAGCAATATCGCCATCCATAGAGAAAACTCCATCCGTAATAACCATAATTTTATTGTATAAACCTGATTCTTTTGCCGCTTTTGCTTTTGTTCGTAAATCTTCCATATCAGAATGGTTGACGCGAATAATTTTTGCCTTTGAAAGCCTGCACCCATCAATAATTGATGCATGGTTCAGTTCATCGGATAAGATGGCGTCATTTTTATCCATGACCGCTGAAATGGCTGCCATATTGCAGTTAAATCCTGATTGATAAGCGATAGCAGCTTCTGTATGTTTGAATTCTGCGAGTTTTTCTTCCAATTCTATATGTAATTTCATTGTGCCGTTAATCGTACGCACCGCTCCTGCACCTACACCATAAGTTTGCATTGCATCTGTGGCTGCTTTCTTTAACCTATCGTCTGTAGCCAATCCTAAATAATTGTTAGAAGAAAGATTGACAAGCTCTCTTCCGTTTATTTTAATAATCGGTCCATTCGGGCTTTCCAAAGGATCGATAACATTATAAAGACCCTTCTCCTTTAGTTCATCAAGGTTTTGATTTAAAAATAACTCCAGCGTAGTGCTTGACATAAAAATCCCCCTTAAATAAATAACATCAATAATGTCACAGAGATAAACACAAATGTCCTTGTACAAAAGACAGTTATAACTCCCTTTGCCCTTTAGGAAAAAGGATTTCTTAAAGAATATTTTATCACATTTTTTGTGATGTTCATATATAGTGGACACTAAAATTCTTACTCCAAACAGAAATTTTGACAATGATGTTTTTATTTCTCTTCCATTCTTCTATATTATCCAAAAAGAAGAAAGTTGATTTATATTTTTCATTTTTTGGGAGATAGTAATATGGAATTCTCTCCAAAAATTTCTATCGAACATCTATTTGATTCATCGAAGATCATTATTTCAAATAAATTTGTGCAGGTGGCAAAATGAATTTATTAAAAAAATCAAAACTAAGAAAAAACAAAATCACCAAAATGATGAATGACCTGCCAAAAGTTGAAACCCCGTCAACCGATCTCATATTTAAAGAAGATTTGGAAACTAATCTTGACGAAATTAAAAAAGAATTGGGAAACTGTTCAGATTTAGTTATTAGGAATATATTGGTAGGAAATCAAGAATTGGCAATCGTTTACATTGAAGGATTGGCAGACAGCGATAGAATCAATAAATCAATTATCACACCCATCACTTCGCATATGTCTGAATCTGAGAATATCCGGGAACACCTTCTGACAAATTTATGTAAAAAAGTCATTACGAACGCCCAAATTAAAGAGAAATTTGATCGAAACGAATTAATCCTCTCCGTTCTGTCCGGAGATACACTTCTTCTTGTTAACGGCTTTACGGAAGGAATTGTATTGGGGACAAAAGGCTGGTCGGACCGCGGAGTCATGGAACCAAGTTCCCAAAATGTTGTTCGCGGTCCTAAGGATGCCTTCTCGGAGACGTTGAGAACGAATACAGCCCTGATCCGCAGACGCATAAAGCATCCTACTCTTCGAATCGATTCTAAACGGATCGGCAAATTAACTGCCACAGATGTGGCCATTGTCTACCTTGAAGGAATAGTGAACCCTGAAGTTGTAAAAGAAGTAAATCGGCGCCTTGATGAAATCAAAATTGACTCCATCCTGGAGGGCGGCTATATCGAGGAATTAATTCAGGATAAAACTATAACTCCTTTTCCAACAATGTTTAATACCGAAAGGCCCGATTCGGTCGTCGCCAATATTTTAGAAGGAAAAGTAGCCATTCTCGTTGATGGAACCCCCTTCGTTTTGACCGTGCCCGCTATGTTCGTGGAATACTTCCAGGCAAGCGAGGATTATTATCATCGAAGCGATTTTGCTTCATTTATTAGGCTTTTGCGCTTTGTATCTTTTTTAATGGCCCTCCTTATTCCTTCGGCGTATATAGCTGTAACAACGTTCCATCAGGAGATGCTTCCGACATCATTACTTATAAGCCTGGCGGCAAATCATGAGGGTGTCCCATTTCCTGCGGTTGTGGAAGTAATGATCATGGAATTAACCTTTGAAATTCTTCGTGAGGCAGGTATCAGGCTACCTAAAGCAGTCGGTACCGCCATTTCCATTGTTGGGGCCTTGGTAATCGGAGAGTCGGCCGTTACAGCAGGGCTTGTATCACCTGCGATGGTAATCGTTGTTTCATTTACCGCGATTACAAGCTTTGTTATCCCTTCGTATGATATGGGTATTGCCATCCGTATGCTTCGATTTGTGTTTATATTTCTTTCAGCAACATTTGGACTATACGGAATTGTTTTAGGAATTATTGTTCTCGTATTACATTTATGCAGTCTTAGTTCGTTTGGAATTCCTTATATGATTTCTGTCGGACCGTTTCACCTTTCCGACCAAAAGGACAGCTTAATCCGGCTGCCTTGGAGCATATTAAAAAAGAGACCATCACATAATAAATTAAATTCTATGAGACAGCCCGATAATTCTTCTGAAAATGGAGGATAAGAGATATGGTTAAAGTTTTGATTTTTATCATTTTCCTCATCCCCATTCTGACTGGATGCTGGAGCGCCAAAGAAATTTCTGATCTTGCAATTGCCACTGGTATGGGAATTGACAAAAATGATAAAGGAGAATTTATCATTTCCATCCAACTGATCAACCCTGGAGAAGTCGCTGCCCAAAAGGGATCTGGCCGCGCTGAAGTAACGACTTATAAAACGAAGGCACAGTCGATAGATGAAGCACTTCACAAGCTTTCGATGGAGCTACCTCGGCAAATTTATTTATCCCACATCCAAATCATAGTAATTGGAGAAGAAGTAGCAAGAGCTGGGATAAAAGATACGCTTGATTTTCTTTCAAGAGATAATGAATTCCGTTCGGATTTTTATTTATTAATTGCCAAAAACGGTCGAGCTGAGGATATTTTATATGTTATGACGCCAATGGTAAAGGTACCTTCGATCAGTATTTATACTCAATTGGAAATGTCTGAAAAAATCTGGGCTCCAAGTGTGGGTACAAATCTTGATGAACTCATAACAGATTTAATTTCTGAAGGAAAGGATCCCATCATCACAGGGGTTATCGTTTCCGGAAACAAGAAAGAGGGTGAAAGCAAGAGTGGAATGGAAATCATCAAGCCACCCGCTGTTGTTAAGTTAAAAGATATTGCTGTTTTTAAAGGAGACAAATTGGTTGGCTGGCTCGATTTAGAAGAAAGCAAGGGAGTTAATTACATAAATAATAATGTCAAGACAACCGTAGGACATATTAAATGTCCTACAGGTGGAAAAATCATTACAGAAGTGTCCAATGCAAAGTCTTCAATAAAGTCAACGATAGACAAATACGGTAAGCCGAAAATAAATATTGAATTCTCTACTGAGGAAAACATCGGTGAAGTCCAGTGCAAGATTGATCTTTCCAAACCAGAAACGATAAAAAAATTAGAAAAAATCGCAGAACATAGGATAGTCACTTTAGCTGAAAAAACTATAAAAAAAGCAAAAAAATATAATAGTGATATTTTTGGTTTTGGAGAAGTCGTTCACAGAGATCACCCAAAAGAGTGGAAAAAATTGAAGAAAAACTGGAAGAAAATTTTTCCGGAACTTGAAGTTGAAATAACTGGAAAAGTCAATATTCGCCGAATCGGTACGATTACAAACAGTGTGTTTGATAAGATAAAGGAGTGATAAAATGTGGGCGATTATCGGAATTTGTCTTTTAGCGTTGATCATTTCGATTATAGAAGTTCCTTCCTTAGTTAAAAAGAAATTGAAAAAAGAAATGATCGTTTTCTTCTGTTTTTTGTCCATCGCTGTTACTTTTAGTATTTTATTGTCATTGCAAATCAACATCCCATCCATTTTGAAAATTATTGAAATTATTTATGCGCCTGTCAGTAAAGTCGTTTTTAGTTTTCTACAATAAGGGAGTTGCAGTCATTGAATCAAGAGGACTTGCTTACCCCAAGACAATTCTTTCTAATTACATTCTTTTTCATTATGGGAAGTGCCATTTTATTTATCCCGTCCATAATGGCTGCGACTGCAAAAAACGATGCATGGCTTGCAACGATACTCGGCGTTATCCTCGGCCTTGTGCTCAATTGGTTTTATTATAAGATGTATCTTCCCTTTCAAGGAAAGAATTTAGTGGAAATATTCGATGATACTTTCGGAAAATGGATAGGAAAATTTTGCACCATTAATTTGATTATTTTTCTCATTTATTTAAATTCGATGATTATAAGAGGAATCGGTGATTTTTTATCGACTCAATTTTTAAAGGAAACACCCATGGAAGTGTCAATACTTTTACTGATCTGTATAGTT
>JAUZPT010000272.1 GCA_030705745.1 Bacillota bacterium
ACCCGTTTTCTCCAGTCCTTTTCATGATGCGCGGCGCCTTCGATGATATCAAAACGGCAGTTTTTAACTTTTCCCTTCAACAACGGATAAACTGCCTCGTTTGATGCCACATACATTTCCGGTGTCACTCTGGCGCTGACTTCGTTCGTTCCGATGTCCATATAAAAACGCTCAATGGCGGACAGGTCGCTTTTTGCAATCAGCTCTTCAATTTCTTTTTGATTAAAATAAAAAGCAGAAGAAATCGATGCGATTTTTTTAAAAATTTGCGGATACATGCAAGCGGCATACGTTGAAATTAGCCCGCCCATCGAGCTTCCCGCCATCGCCGTTTCATCAGCAATTGTACGGTATTTTTGATCAATAGACGGCTTTAACTCCTCCGCTATGTAGCGAATGTACGCATCGCCTTCCCCACCGATTATTTTATCAGAATTAAAAAGTACCTTCGCACCGGTATTGCTTTTCCATGGACTGTATTCGTTATAGCGTCCATATCCGAAAACGTTGCAATCAATCCCCACAACAATGAGGTCAAGCCCGCTCTCATCAAGATACTCGCCAATCCCCCAGGAAGCGCTGTAATTGGCTTCTTTATCGGTAAAAATATTTTGCCCATCGTGCATGTACAAAACAGGATATCTTCTCTCCGACTCATGATAATCCTTTGGCACAAATACTCTGACCGTTCGTTGACGGTTAAGAGGGGTAATAGTAACTTTAAATGTTTCTATCATCGGTATACCTCGCTCTGAAATTTGTTCATTCATTAGACCCGATTTAGCGATTGTTAATGAGCATCGGACAAGTGGTTTTACTACTTCATCCGCGACACGGCAGGTACGCTTTTAACATCTTTCTGGGTAACCTGCAGATATCCGACCAACGCAACGATAATGATCGTCATGCAAAAGCTGACCATCCCTTCGCCCCAATCGAGGCCGCCTCGTGTAGCTGGTACCGAGACCCAGTCTGAAAACGAAGCTCCGACCGGACGGGTCATAATGTAGGCAAACCAGAAAGCAAAAATTTCATTCAGCCCAAACAGCCAGTAAGCAATTGCCGGGATAGCGAGCAAGACGGCGAACAGTACTCCCGATGAGAAATAGCCTAAATGCAACGTTGTCGCAGTCATGTCCCCTGCAGCCGTTCCGAGTGCGAATGTTGCGAGTACAGTGCACCAGTAGAAAAACTCTCGCTTCCGAGTGAAGATACTGTGTATTGACAACGTCTTCTCCATCGCGTACCAGATTGCAAAAATAAGTGCCAGCGCTGCCGTAAAAAAGATTGTAGAGATAACGTATGGTATACCCAATACAATGTGGACAACATCGGCAGCCATCGTTCCAAATATACTGACCATGACGACAACCAGCCAGTAAATCCACGCCACATATCGGCGTACGGCGAATTGAAGTATCAATGAAACTGCAAGTCCAACTGCCCCGAGACCTACGGCAATTACCGGATTCATATGCTTGACTAGATAATCAGAGAAAACCTCTCCCATACCCGTGGTCAATACCTTGGTGATCCAGAAGAAAATCGTAATCTCCGGAACCTTGTTGAATATTTGTTGCATGGTGGATGATATGGATTTATTCATATGATGCTCTTTCCCTCCAATGATTTGAAAGTTTGATTTCATTTTGATTAGGCTGGGTTTGGATTGTTTTATATGCAGATTCCATGCAGCAATCCCCCAAAAATATGTTACATCAAAAACAATATATATCGCAAACAGCCTACTGTTTTTAAGCAAATTATAATAAATTTGAAAATTATGAACTTTCTTCTCCCGCTACATATCCAAGAAAAAATAGTCGTTGGTTGAAAAAGGTTTTAATGGTAATATAAAGGAACATATTTTTTTCTAGAACAGAGCCTGTCCGGGTTCTGTTTTTTCATAACAAAACTATCACGGAGGGAATGCGGATGAAAATTGTTCAATTAAATCCAGCTCATGCGGAAGATTACAGGAAGCTTCGATTGGAAGCATTGCACGGGGATCCCGAAGCATTTTCTTCAAGCTTTGAAGAGGAAAATGCTTATTCGATCGATACCTTTAAAAATCGATTTCAGTCTGCCTTCGCTTTTACATTCGGTGCCTTTGAAGAAGAACAACTTATTGGAATAGTGACGTTAGTCAAAGAACAGAAACTAAAACTAAAACACCGTGCATCGATTTTCGCTATGTACGTCACCCCGGAGAAACGCGGCTGCGGGGTTGGGAAACGTTTAGTCGCAAATGCCATCAATAAGGCAAAAGAAGACAATGCAATCCAACAACTGTATTTATCCGTCACAGCCACAAACGAAGCAGCCAAAAAGCTGTATTCCTCATTCGGCTTCGAAGCATACGGCCGCGACAAACGAGCACTAAAAGTAAATAATGAGTATTTGGACGAGGATTATATGGTGTTGTATTTTTAATGGTGTTAGGAGGTTCATTCCATTGGACGATTTATTTATTTTCTGGCATCACGTCGGAAGAGAGCATGGTGGACTTGATTATACAGAGGATATTCGAAAAAATTCGCTTCAGGACATTCAAATGTATTTGGAGATAAAAGAGAACCACTACAGAAACGTCGACCATCCTAATCGATTTTTGAGATATGATGAATCAACCCTAATAGAACTGCCCCCATTGAAAAGCGGGCAATCCTTTATCATTGTTTATTCCATCCCTGACGGATTTCAATTTTCATTAAACTATAAAACAAAATACCCAGGCTGGATTATTGATATTGTAGATATCGAAGAAATAAGACCGAATGTTTTTTGCATCCATGATCTGTTCATTGATATTGCCGTAAGTGAGACCGGGAGATACCAGGTTTTAGACATTGATGAATACGAAACGGCTATTTCCTTAAATGTAATGACAACGGAACAAATCCAGCGAAGTCTAAAATCGTTTCATGCAATCTTGACAGAGCTGAATTCTAACAATTTTCCGGATAGAAAGTTGGGAGTTATAAAAGAACAATATTTGTTGTCTGATGTTGAAACGAAAAAAATCACTATATGAAAAGAACTTGGAGAAAATTCCAAGTTCTTTTTTCGCTCACTATATTCTATGATTTTCGGTGATGCTCCTTCAGAGCATCCAAATTATTTCACCGAGCTTAATGCTCCAACAATGCTTTCTGAAACCATTTTCCAGATGCTTTCATCCGTTACGTACGATTTGACTAATTGCTTGTAAAATTCCATCTGCTTTTCCTGAAAATCGGCCGCTTCTTTATCTGGCAATGAGACACGCCCTTTATCAACACGCTCTTGCATTTGCGGCGCACGAGGTCCCCAAACGGCTGCTTCATTTCCTTCATTATCGATAAAAATAAAGATCGGAATCGCACGTGATGTCCCGTTTGTTAAGTATTGATCCATCAGTTCAAGGTTTTGATCACGAAGCAGAAAGCGCAATTCAATTCCGCCTGCTTCTGCCAGTTTCATAAGAATTGGGTTGTTTAGCAGTGCATCTCCGCACCAATCTTCTGTAATTGAAATAACCTTAAGTCCTTTATTTTTAAGCTTTTCCAAGCGTTCTTTTTCCTCATTGCCTACCATAAATGTCTTATAAAGCGAAACCATTTCCTCTTTGTTTTTTTCCATCCCATTAATGTACTCATCCGGGGTCAACCCTTTTTCAAACCACTCATTCAAATTCATGCTCCGACCTCCATAAATACCTTTTCTAATATGATATCCTTTCTCGGAATTCAATATCAAATAATTGGATTCTATGAAAAAGCATTAGTTTTCGCGAATTGAATTACAACCCACTTCAAGACAGTAAGTCGATTTTCCCTTGCAGTTATTATAAGAACTCCTTTATCTCATCAAAAGTTTCATATTCATCAGGATGATATTGATAAACCTTCAGATTGACAGAGTTCTTACTAATAAACTCGACACCCTCGCTTTCCAAAGACATCTTTTGGATAAAAACGGACTCTTCATCTGCTAAGCCGATTTCCCCTTTAACATTGAGGACCCGGTGCCAAGGAAGGCTATACTTTTCACTCATCGAATGCAGAATACGAACAACTTGCCTTGCTGCCCGCGGGCTTCCTGCCACTCTGGCAACCTGCCCATACGTCATCACCTTACCTGCAGGAATTTGCTTAATGATTTCCATCGCTCTCTCCGTGAATCTCTCCATGGTACGTTCCCCTTTAACTGCACTTTTTAAAAATTATATCACTTCTCAAGCTCCTCATCCGACAAATTTCCCGTCCATCCGCCAAAAGCGTTTCTTAATCAAACGTTTGATTAAAATGGCTCGAAGCAGTGCCCAATCTGACTTCTTTCCCGGGAAATATAAAAAAATCGGTTTCGAATAGCTTAATACAAATTCCCCTAAAGTACGACAAAGACAAGCATCTGCAAAAGGAGGAAAAACACGATGGATGTCGTACATGTTAAAGTTAAATTTAAAAAAGGGGGGCGCTTCGTTTGGAACTATTATTAATCAGACATGGACAATCCGAGGCGGATTTATTAGGCGTCCATGAAGGAAAAGCAGACTTTCCTTTAACCGAATTGGGACAACAGCAGGCAAAAAAGATG
>JAUZPT010000273.1 GCA_030705745.1 Bacillota bacterium
AATTCATTCGGATCAATGGTGCGTTCTTCCTTCAAATCAAGCAGAACAAGGTCAGCCGTTGCGCCCGTTTCTATTTTTCCGAACGGAAGCTTGAATGCTTCGGCCGGTTTCTTTGTTAATGAATCAATGAGTTGTGAAAGTGTTAAAATTTCTTTTTCTACGAAATGCGTATATAGCAGCGGAAAGGCGGTTTCCAATCCGACAATGCCAAATGGTGCAAGCTTCATGCCTTCAGATTTTTCTTCGATTGTGTGGGGAGCATGGTCGGTTGCGATAAAATCAATTGTCCCGTCAAGCAGCCCTTCAATCAGCGCCTCTTTGTCCATGCGTCCCCTGAGCGGTGGATTCATCTTGAAATTGGCGTCCATCCCTGGAATATCTTCTTCGCTCAATAATAAATGATGAGGCGTTACTTCCGCGGTGACATTAATTCCTGCACGCTTTGCGTCACGAACGACCCGCACCGATTGCTTCGTGCTGATGTGGCAAACATGATAATGGCAGCCCGCCGCTTCGGCGAGCAGAACATCCCTCGCAATTTGCACTGATTCGCAGACAGAAGGAATCCCGTTTAAACCATTTTGGTCTGAAAAAAGTCCTTCATGGACACAGCCTTTATTGATCAGTGTATTTTCTTCACAATGGGCGACAATCGGCATTCCGATGGCAGCAGCCTGCTTCATTGCTTGCAGCATTGTATCCGCAGATTGAACGCCGACTCCATCATCGGTAAAAGCGAAGGCTCCCGCTTCTTTGAGCGATGGGAAATCGGTCAACTCCTGTCCAAGCTCTCGGACCGTAATCGACGCATAAGGTAACACTCTTACATTTGCCGATTCAGCTATTTTCGCCTGAAGCCGTTCCATTTGTTCACTCGAATCTGGCACTGGTCTCGTATTTGGCATTGCAGCCACTGTTGTAAATCCACCCCTTGCTGCCGCAAGGGTTCCTGTTGCAATCGTTTCTTTCTTCTCGCCTCCTGGCTCCCTGAGATGCACATGCAAATCGATGAATCCCGGTGCCACGAGCAAACCTGAAGCATCGATTATTCGATCAGCCGTTTTGTCAATTCCTTTATTTATTTCTGTAAAAATTCCTTTTTCTATTAAAAGATCGGTTTTTTGTATTTGACCTTCCTTGTTTATGTATTGTGCATTTTTAATGAGTACGTTCATCGCTGATTCCCCCTTTTCATGCTTCAAGTGATCTTTTTAGTACCGCCATCCTTACAAACACTCCATTTTCCATTTGTTTGAAAATCCTCGATTTTTCACTTTCCACAAGGCTTCCAGCAATTTCAACATCGCGGTTAAACGGTGCAGGGTGCATGATGATGCTGCCCGGTTTCATTCGCTTTTCACGTTCGATCGTCAACCCAAATCGTTGATGGTAGTCCTTTGCAGTTAAACCGCCTTTTTCGGAATGGCGTTCATGCTGAATGCGGAGGAGCATGACAACATCTGATTGTACAATTGCATCATCGACCGTTTTATAGCTGCCTCCCATATGGTTTTCATGCCATTCTTCCGGGCAGGAAAATGACACTTCGGCTCCCAGTCTCATTAACGCATCGGCATTCGATCTGGCTACACGGCTATGACGGACGTCGCCTATAATCGCTACCTTCAATCCGGAAAAGCTGCCAAATTCCTGCTGGATTGTCAGTAAATCGAGCAAGCTCTGTGTCGGATGATGACCTGTTCCATCGCCAGCATTGATGACAGGAATGTTCACACTTCCTTTCAATTCATTAAAATAACAATCCTCCGGATGCCGGATAACAACAGTATCGATCCCGATCGCTTCCAGTGTCTTGACGGTATCGTATAACGTCTCTCCTTTTTGAATGCTCGATGTGTGAACTTCAAACGGTATGACTTCTAGTCCAAGCTTCCGTTCAGCTACCTCAAAGCTCATTTTTGTTCTTGTGCTCGGTTCAAAGAAGAGATTTGCAGCAAACATCTTTCTATCAGGATTCCAGCACTGACCGTCAGCGAAGCGTTGGGCATCTTTTAATATTCCAATAATTTCCTCTGTATCCAAATCCGTTGTCGCAAGTAAATGCTTCATCAAAATCACCTCTAAATATTTATAATAAAACACCCTGACCAAAAAAGATCAGGGTGCAGACAAGCAATCGACGCAGTGTATGAAGAGATAGCTTCCCCTCATTAAATCTTTCCGCACGATTGCTTCACCCTTCTTAGCCTCACTGGACTACTTTTAAAGAGTTTCTATTTTTATGCAGCTATTTCTTCCTCGAACATATCTTCCTTTACCTGTTCTCTTCCAGGCAATACAAGGTTTAAAATCACACCGCAAATCGCGGCAAGTGCCATGCCTTGTATTTGGAAATTGTGAATTTTGATAAATGCACCACCTACCCCGATCACGAGGATGACAGAGGAGATAACCAGATTTCGTTTATTGCCAAAGTCAATTTTACTATCAACAAGCATGCGCAAACCGGAGGATGCGATGATTCCAAACAGAAGGATTGATACCCCACCCATGACCGGGGTCGGAATCGTACTGATAAGTGCCGTAATTTTTCCGATGAAACCACAGATTGTCGCTATGACAGCAGCACCGGCCAGAACATAGACACTGTATACTCTTGTTATGGCAAGGACACCGATATTTTCACCATACGTCGTTTTTGGAGGTCCTCCGATTAATGCCGAAATCATTGTTGCCATTCCATCACCTAAAATCGAGCGATGAAGTCCGGGATCTTTAATATAATCCTTGCCGACTACCTTGCTTAAAACAAGCTGATGACCTATATGTTCCGAAAGCGTTACAACAGCAACCGGAACCATTAAGCCAACTAGACTCCATGATATCTTTACTTTATAGTCGATAAAAGGGAAGATGAATTTTGGCATTTCCAATATGTGCGCATGCGTGACCGGTGAAAAATCAACAACACCTACAGCCAGAGCGTAAACATATCCAACGATGATTCCTGCCAATATTGGAATCATACTGAGCATACCTTTTAAATAAATCGAGAAGATGATTGTCGCAGCAAGCGATACGAGCGCAACCGAAAAGTAAAGCAAGCTGTATTTCCCAGCAGGGTTATTCATCGCCATATTTACTGCGGTTCCTGCAAGAGAAAGGCCGATTACAACAATAACGGGGCCGACGACAATTGGGGGAAGCAGCTTCATAATCCATCGATACCCTGCTTTTTTAATAATTAGTGCAACTATGCCATAAACAAGTCCAGCCATGAACGTACCAATCATCGCAGCCCCAGGACCGCCAGCCGCTTTTGCGGCAATTACCGGAGCAATAAAGGCAAAGGAAGATCCGAGGTACGCTGGCACTTTGAATTGAGTGATAATCAAGAAAGCCAATGTACCCAAGCCGCTTGAAATCAACGCGATTGATGGGCTTAGACCGACAAGGAAAGGAACGAGAATTGTTGCGCCAAACATGGCAAACAAATGTTGAAGGCTCAAGGTCAGCCACTGCAGCGGGTTCGGCACATCTTTTACATCTAGGACTGGTTTATTCATAAATTTATCTCCTCCACAAGTTAAAAATTCTCTGTTTGTTTTCGCAAATAAATAAAAATACCCTCTTTGCCTTTAAGGATGCAAAGAGGGTATAAACAGCCGTACGAAAAGCAAGCTGATTTACTCCCCTTTGCAGACTCGAAGGACTGCTTTTAAAAGGGTTATTTAGTTTTCATAAATGCTGACTTGGTCACTATCATCGAATTCAGAAAGCTCGACGACGATTTTTTCAGCACTTGAGGTTGGAATATTCTTTCCTACATAGTCCGCTCTGATCGGCAGCTCGCGATGCCCACGGTCTACGAGAACAGCAAGCTGGATTGAAGCAGGGCGTCCAAGGTCCATCAAAGCATCCATACCTGCTCGTACCGTTCTACCCGTATAAAGGACATCATCGACAAGAATAATCTTTTTATTCGTGATATCAACCGGAATATCCGATCCTTTGACAAGCGGTTCCTGATCGTCCGTTTTTTTCGTTAAATCATCACGGTAAAGGGTAATATCGAGCTCACCAACCGAAATGGGATTTCCTTCAATTTCTTCGATTTTTTCTGCAAGCCTTTTTGCGATATAAATTCCTCTTGTACGGATACCGACAAGCACACTATCCTTTACGCCTTTGTTTTTCTCGATAATTTGGTGTGCAATTCGGGTCAATGCTCTTCGAATCGATTGTTCATCAAGAATAATTGCTTTTTGCGTCATTTGATCCACCGTCCTTTATTAGAAATGCGCAGGCGCCTTGACATCTTTCAAAAAAAAAACTCTCACCAGTCAGGTGAGAGGATACGTCTTCTTTCGTTTGAGCAGAATCAGTTTCCGCTCAAACAATCCGTTTCCTTCTCAGCCTCACAGGACTGATTTAAAGGGTCATATTATTAAAATCATCTTACCTTACATATTTCGACATGTCAACGATTATTACGCAAATAAGCGAGCAGCTGCTCAAATTCTTCCGGAAGTGGTGCTTCGAACTCCAAATATTCCTTTGTTCTTGGATGTTCA
>JAUZPT010000274.1 GCA_030705745.1 Bacillota bacterium
TCAAATTCCACCAAAAGACTGCGAGATCATAGGAACGATAGCCACTGCTGCAGCAATCGAAATCGAAAGCCTCTATTTTCTGTTCGTTCAGATGCATATTAAAATTATGAAAATCACCGTGGCAAAATCCGTAATCAAGCTTTTTAGCAGTAACCTCTTCTTTAACCGTCTGAATCAGTCCGTTCAAAAAAGAATCCTTGCTGTTGCCAAAATAGTGATTCAGTTTGGGCATGATCAGCTCTAGTGGATCGTCTGCTAAATGCTTGAGGTCTATCTCAAACCGCCGTTTATGCATCGACGTAAAGTTAGCGGATACTTTATGCAGCTTACCAAGTGCTTGTCCGATAAGGAGGCAATTTTCTTTCGTAATATCCGGACGGTCACCCTTTGAAAAAGTAAATAACACTCCATAACGTATTCCCTCTGGAGCATGAATTTCAGTAAGCCAGCTGCCATCCATCCTTTTAACCGGAACTGACACAGGATATCCCGCTTCCGACAAATAGTTTAACGCATCGATTTCAAACAAAATATCCGACAGCTCTCTCCAGCTTTTTCGGTACACCCGGAAAATATATTTCTCTTCCGCTGTATATGCAACATATGTATCGTTCAATCCCCTTGTCAGGAATTCGCATCCGCTAACCATTCCAATATCATAAAAATGCAACAAACCCTGTATGGAAGTATTGGAAAATAACGAGTGTTTCACTTCAATCATGCTCAAAACCTATCTCTCCTCACCATGTATGTATTTAAAAACGATTATCCTTCCGATTTTTAAAAAATGACAGTTGTTCATTGTCATAAAGGTGGATTTCTCATTCCATTAACGCCCCGTTTAGTTCAAGAGGAAAAGAAATTGTTAATTATATAAAAATTATTCTTATTAAATAAAGCTGAAGGATTGAGGAATACTAACTCAAAAATACTATTTCATGACGTAACATTAGGAGGAAATTTATGACAATTGAAAAGGAGAAACTTGTGAAATTAACAAGTTCAGAAATTGCCTTTCTTTGGAATACTTATATGAATGATTGTATGTCGGCTTGTCTGCTTACACATTTTTTGGATAATGTTACTGATCCAGAAGTAGAGCCATTATTGCGCCAAAACTTAGAAAACTCACAAAAACATTTACATGCCATTCGAGAGGTATTTCAAAGCGAAAACATTGTCCAACCTATTGGATTTTCTATTGAGAATCATGTTGTACAACAAGCTCCTAAATTGTTCTCAGATGTATTCTATATGCAGTTTCTAATTCATTTGAATAAGTCTGGGCTGGTTATGAATGCTAGTGCTATCGCAATTGCATCCCGTAATGATATCCGTAAATTGTATACAAGTTTTCTTGAAGATGTACAGTGGTTGTATGATAAAATTATCAATTTGATGTTGCAAAAAGGTATATACATACGCCCGCCACACATGACATATCCAGATAAAATAGACTATATAGAAAAAAAGTCTTTCTTTAACGGATGGCTCGGGCACACTCGACCATTGCTAGGGATTGAAGTTTCCAACTTATTTCATAGTTTACTTCATAATAATATTGGAAAAGAAGTGTGTATTGGGTTTGCACAAGTTACAAAGGATGAAGAGATTCACAATTATTTTATGCGTGGTAAGGACTTAAGCACCAATATCACAAAGGACATTCACAATCTTTTGCAAGAGAATGATGTACCGCCTGCTACGAATTGGGATGCGAGTGTTACCAACTCAACTTCAGCACCATTCTCAGATCAACTTATGTTGTTCATCATTAGTTCACTTTCAAGCATAGGTAATGCAACCTATGGTACGAGTCTCGCCATGTCTATGAGAAGAGATATTGGGTTACTATATGAAAAGTTTATAACCAAATCTCTTGTTTATGGAAAAGATGGATTAGACATTATGATTGAGAGAAAATGGATGGAGCAGCCGCCTCATTATTTGGATCGAGAAAAGCTTGCAAAAGATAATAAATAAGTGTATCTTTACCTCGATTTCAACATTTTTAAAGAATAAAGTATCAATTAATTGTTTGTTGGAAGGAGAATAAAAGTATGCCTTCTCCCTTCCAACAAATCCATCTCATCATTTTGAGTTCTTCGACTATTTATTAATAGGCTCTTATTTTTAGCTCTTTTTCATTTTATCTTAGAATTTATTCTCCTTTATCTTCGGCGCAGTGTCGAGCTTCAGTTCTTTTTCTAGCTCGAGCCTCATTTTTTCTGTTTCCAATAAATAATTGGCGTGTTTGAGTTTTTCCAGCTCCAGCTCATTTTTTACAAGCTCATGTTTTAACGTTTTTTGCCTTTCCAGATGCTTTGTCACCGTTCTAATAACAGCTGGTGAAAAAATCAATATTACTGCCACTAAACCAACATCCACCTTATTTCCCCCTTGAATCAAAAATTCAGTCGTTAAACTTCTGTTTAGTATTTTCTGCAAAGGAAATGCATTATCCTCTTACAATGATTGTAAAAATTAAATACAGTGCCATCCCCCACATAAAAATTTGCCATTCTCATTTATGTTAACCTTATTCCTCGCAAAAAGGACGCCCGCGGTGGGCGCCCTCATCATTATTCTTTCATCGCATCGACTTTGGCTTTGACTTCTTCGATGTTTTTCATTTTGTTGTCCCAGCATTTTTGGCTGAGGTCTACGGGGTAGTCTTCTGGATTCATGGTGCGCTTGTACTCGTCCCAAAGGGAATCGAGATTCTCCTTCAGGTAGGTGCGCGCTTCATGGATCGTCGGAATATCGTAAACAAGCTTGCCATCGACAAAAATGTCTTCATGCAGTTCTCGTGCTATAAAATTTGTAACCACTTTATTGATATACGTATGCGTCGGGTGGAACATCCGCAGGCGTTTTTCCGGCAGAACTTCGTCTTCCATCGCAATATAATCGCCTTCAGCGTGGTGGTTTACATTGTTGATGATGCGATAAATTTTCTTTTGCCCCGGCGTTGTTACCTTTTCAGGGTTGGAGGAAATTTTAATCGTATCTTCCATTTCACCGTGGGCGTTTTCAATCGTTACCAACTTATAAACTGCTCCGAGCGCTGCCTGGTCAAATGCCGTAATCAGCTTTGTACCGACGCCCCAGCTGTCGATTTTCGCACCCTGTGATTTCAAGTTAAGAATTGTATACTCGTCCAAATCGCTTGAAGCCACAATTTTCACATGTTGAAATCCTGCTTTATCGAGCATTTTCCGTGCTTCTTTTGATAAATAGGCAAGGTCACCGCTATCAAGTCGGATTCCTTTAAAATTAATGCGATCGCCCATTTCTTTTGCCACTTTCATAGCATTTTCCATTCCTGAACGAAGCGTGTCATATGTATCGACCAGGAAGACGCAATCCTTATGCGTTTCCGCGTATTTGCGGAATGCTTCGTATTCATCCTTGTACGCCTGCACCATCGCATGGGCATGCGTTCCGGAAACAGGGATTCCAAACAGCTTTCCTGCCCTCACATTGCTCGTCGCTTCAAAGCCTCCAAGGTAGGTTGCTCGTGTTCCCCAGATGGCAGCGTCCATTTCCTGGGCGCGCCTTGTACCGAATTCCATCGCCACTTCATTGCCGACGACCTGTTTAATTCTTGATGCTTTCGTCGCAATCAATGTTTGATAGTTCACAATGTTCAATAGCGCTGTCTCGATTAACTGCGCTTCGGCAAGGGGTGCATCGACACGGAGAATCGGCTCATTTCCAAACACAAGCTCGCCTTCACGCATCGCCCGAATATTGCCGGTAAAACGAAGATCTTTCAAATATGCTAAAAAATCTTCCTTATATCCAAGTTCATTTTTCAAATAATCTAGGTCTTCTTCCGTAAAACGGAAGTCTTTTATATATTGAATGACCCTTTCAAGGCCTGCAAAAACAGCGTAGCCATTGCCAAACGGCAGCTTTCGAAAGAATAGCTCAAATATGGATTTTCTATTGTGTATCCCGTCTCGCCAGTAAGTTTCGATCATGTTTATCTGGTATAAATCAGTATGTAATGTCAGGCTGTCGTCAGAATAAATGTGTGTCATGATTAACCTCCAAAATACTAAACAGGGTTTTCACCATTTTACCCAATTCTATCATTTATTAAGCTATTTAACCACCGCACCGAGCGATTGCTCGAAATGCCCAAGCGCCCAATTGTGTCCGTCTGGGCTGAATGAAGCGACTGCATCACGGTAAATCACGATATTGAAGCCTTTATTGTAAGCATCGACGGCTGTATGAAGAACACAAATATCGGTGCAAACGCCGACAAGGTGAAGTTCCGTAATGCCGCGTTCCCTAAGTTTAATTTCGAGATCCGTTCCGGCGAAGGCCGAGTATCTTGTTTTGTCCATAAATGCTACATGTGGCAGAGATTTATTTTCTTCGTATACCTTGTTAAGTTCGCCGAAAAGGTCGCGTCCGCTCGTGCCTCTGATGTTGTGTGGAGGGAACAGCTTCGTTTCTGGGTGGTACTCGTCTCCTTCGTCATGCACATCAATCGCAAAAACTGTATAGTCGCCGCTTTCAA
>JAUZPT010000275.1 GCA_030705745.1 Bacillota bacterium
AATAAGTATTATACTGGGCATTCGTGCCGATTTGCGCCAAATAGGACAACGGTTTTCCTTGACTGTCCTTGTCTTCGGCAATACGATAAACTTCCGAGTCAGGAACACTATTGCCCTTTTCGGAAAAATTAAAGGAATAGACGCCCGAGGATTTCGGCGTTACTGCAAACCAGTCTTCATCGTCGGTCGATTGAAGAAAGCCATCGGCTGTTGCACCGATATCGTATGAGCGCGCTCCATCTTTGATACTCTGAATATAATCATTTTGATCCACGATTTTTAGCGATGGATCTTGTGGGTCCATCGTATTTTGCGGTGCAGGTGCTGCCTTACTGCCATCATCAGGACTGTTCATCGGCAGCGTGTCTTCATCCGCCGGGAATACTTTCCCAGTAATTTCTAATTGATAAGGCAAAATAGATGGTTCCGGCTGCTGGTCATTCGTCATTTGTCCGCTATTTTGATAGTAATCAATGACACCTGAATTATTTTCCACCTTATTTGATACCTTGACGATATATGAGACATCCGGGTCCGCCGAGAATGTAAGGCTTTCTCCCTCACTATACCCGCCTTTATTTGCATAAAAAACGGGATCAATCTCGTCTGTACCGGCAACGAGCCGATCCATAACGGCCTGTTTGTCTTCCGACGACATTTTGTCTATATCCTGAGGGAAAAATTGGTCAGCCGTATAAACACCAAGACTCGTATCAACACCAGGAATAGCGGAAAGATTAATTTTCACAGCCTGTTTTTCTTTTACAGAAAAACGGTAGTAATCGTCATCTCCACCAGCACCAGTGAGAGTAAAATGTTGCTCGGTATTTTGATATGGAAACTCAAGTTGCACCGGATTAATAATCGTCGATTCATCCTCTGGAGCGGTATTCATTTTTTGAGTTGTTAGCGTGAATTTGGATAACGACTTGCTTGAATCGTCGTAATGATCATTTACATCCTTCACACCAAACAAAAGAGTTCCGCTGAACGGGGCTTCAAAAAGTTTTCCTTCCTTTTTTCCTTCCCTCACTTTATTTACATCCATGTGTACCTTCTGATCGGGGGAAAGCAGTTGAAGCATCAATTTATAATCAAATTTGCTTGCTCCATCCAAGACAAATTGAATATTATCACCCTTTTTAACCTCAGTTTCGTACCATTTTTCCGCAAATGGTTTCGTAATGGACCCACTAAAGCTATTGTTCTCCTCCAGTACGACTTTTTCTGCGCTCGCAAGTTGTTCTTTCTCTGTCCAAGCTGGTTTAACAATGGAAGGAATTTTTTTTACATCGAACTTCATCGCATTTAGCGGATTAATGAGTCCGTTACCGTACTTCACATCAAAGCCTTTATCTCCAAGATCCTCTGCTGTATGCTCTAGTATATATTCAATTTGATAGGGTGTCAGATTAGGATATTTTGATAATAATAAAGACGCAGTACCGGCAACCATCGGCGTGGCCATTGATGTCCCACTCATCCTCCGGAAGCTTGATTTTCTCTCATACTCGTAAATCGTGCTATAAATGCCTTCACCGGGTGCGACAACATCGATGGATGGACCAAAGGTGGAAAAGTCCGACAGTTTCTTTTCCTGATTTACCGAACCGACGCTAATGACTCCCTCGTAGGCAGCAGGATAACTGGGTGTATCGTCACCTGTATTTCCCGCGGCGGCCACCACGGTCACATTTTTGTCCAGCGCCTTCTTGATGGCTTCTTCAATCAAAGGAGACGGCATTGAGCTCCCAAGACTCATATTGATAATCTTGGCACCCTTTTGGACCGCATAAAGAATCCCCTGTGCAATGGAATAATCAGAAGCTCCCTGGCTGTTGCGATCAAAAACGTCGATAGGTAAAATCTTCGCCTTTGGATTTACACCATAACCGCCAATACCATTTCCTTTGTCCGCTGCAAGTATCCCAGCCACATGCGTGCCATGAAAATCAGGGGACCCCTGGTTCATAGGCGTAACAGAATTATAGCCTGGCAAAAGCCTTCCCTTGAGGTCGGGATGGTTCATGTCGATTCCCTGATCGATGACAGCCACGGTCACTGGATACTTGCCGGTCAGTGCCTGTGCCGCACTTAAGTGCAGCAAATCATTTTGATATTGTTCAGATGCTTTCGGATCCTCCAACGCGAGGGGCTGATAATACGCACTCGGCGTAACGGAAAGCACGTTGGTAAACTTCCTGTAGTTGTCGATCGCATACGAGAGTTTTTGTTTTATGCCAATTTTAACTACAGCAAAATGCAAATCGCTAAACTGTTTTATCAATGTCCCTCCTGCCATCCGATACTGGGCAGAAGAAAGCGGTTTTGTATAGTTAATGACAAGCTCATCTTCACTCAAGGCACTTTGCTGTCTCTCATTTTGATTGATGGGCGCGTTCCACGGCTCAAGCTGTCCATTCTGTTGTGAAAAAGCATTCAAGCGCGTTTCCGCGAATGCGAGCGGTGTGGTAAAAACAGTGGTTGCTAGTAAACTTGCACCAGCTGTTAAAATGCCGGCCTTCTTGATCCATTTCTTCATCTAGTTCCCCTACTTCCGGCTATCTTTATTTCTACTATCTTCATAGTAACCACCAAGCAGAAAATGGGCAACTTAATAAATATCAGATTTTTCGACAATACCGTTTAATAGGGTAAAAAGAAGATAAATGAGAGGGGACATTTCATATAGATGTTAATAAAGAATCCGGCTATTTGAATTTACCATTCCCTACGGTGAAAAAGTCATGTATGAAAAAAAACAAATTACATTTGTTATAGTAGGGAACCAATGGAAAATCAATAACCTTGATTCAGTATATTAGCAACGCCAGCCTTGAGTTTCCCACAATTCAAGGCTTTTTTCCCTGATTCAGACAGAAGAATAATGGCAGCTATTCTGTTACATCCTAATAACACCTCCCCTTCAAATTCGTTAAACATTGCGAATTGAATAAAATTTTTATAGGCATTTCGAATTAAATTTGCTATTCTTTATCATAGTACATTTAATTTGTCAAAACATCGGAGGATTAAAATCAGATGCGAGCTGAGCGCCACAAAAAGAAAAAAAGAACCTGGCTCCGTGTATTCGGGATGATTCTGTTACTGGGCATGCTCAGTGCGGGAGTATATGGTTTCTCTGTCTATCATTCCCTTTCAAAAGCGGTTGATGCCATGCAGCAGCCAATGGAACGCAAAAAACCAGACAAGCGGGCCGAAGCAGTTACCATCGCAAAAAAAGTACCTTTTTCCATTTTACTTTTAGGAGTGGACGAACGAAAGGGAGACCGAGGACGTTCGGACACCATGATTGTCTTAACAGTAAACCCGAATCTTAATTCGGTAAAAATGCTGAGTATTCCGAGGGATACACGAACGCAAATTGTCGGTAAAGGCATTGAAGATAAAATCAATCACGCCTATGCTTTTGGCGGTGTGGATATGTCCGTTGCCACCGTCGAGAATTTTCTGAACATACCGATTGATTATTACATGAAAATCAACATGATAGGTTTCCGTGATATCGTCAACTCACTCGGAGGCGTAACCGTGAAAAACGACCTGAATTTCTCATATGATCACACCCATTTTGCCAAGGGAGAAATCACGCTTACGGGAGATCAGGCGATAAAATTCACTCGAATGCGGCATCAGGACCCGCGTGGAGACTTTGGACGCCAGCTAAGGCAGCGCGAGATTATTCAGGCGATCATCCACAGAGGTGTAAGTATAAACTCATTAACGAATTACGACAGCATCTTTCAGGCGCTAAGTAAAAACATCAAAACGAATCTGCGCTTCGATGAAATGATCAACATCCAAAAAGACTACAAAGATGCCGCTAAAAACATCCAGCAGATAAGCATTGAAGGAAAAGGAACAAGAATAAACAATATTTACTACTTAGAAGTTTCCCCTGAAGAAAAGCAAAAAATTCAGGATGAACTGAGAGGTCAACTTGAATTAAATAAATAAACGATAAAAAACGTAAAAATGCCCGCTTTGTATAAAAGCAGGGCATTTTTTACGTTACTTAAGGCTGATATCTCCATAGGTTCTCATGCTCACTGAAGTAAATGCGGCCACTCGGATCCATCGTCATATCCTCGGCAGGAACATTTGTCAGGAACTCGAGCTTCATCGTTTTCGCGTTTACACGGAAAAGCCTTTTTTCTACAGCGCCATAAATATAACCATCTTTGCCGCTTGCAAGTGCTCCATTGCGGAAACGGCCGCTCGTGTTCGGCACGACCTTAATCGACTGTGCCTTTTTCTTAACAGGATCATACGCAAACAGATTGCCGTCACTCAGTCCCCAAATTCGATTATCCGGACCGACCGCAAGCGCATGAATCATCCTCGGATACTTGATACCGATCGGCAACATTTCAATTTTCCCGGTTGGCTGGCTCGCTCTTATTCTGAATAGGACAGCAGTCGCCTTTCCTTCAAGGTCCTTTCCGCTGAAAATCGTCGTTCCTCCGTACACATATCCATTTTGATAAGTTAATGAAATGACGCTTTGATAC
>JAUZPT010000276.1 GCA_030705745.1 Bacillota bacterium
ATGCCTGAGCCAAAGCCCATATAGTTACTTTGGATAAAAGAAACCATATTCCCCTCGCCGTCTGCTGTGGCCAGATAAACAGTTCCGCCTTTAGGCAAATTCCCCGGTTGAGGAATTTGTGAAGTAGGTGCCAGCTTTTCTCGAGCCTGTTCCGCAAAGCTGTCTGATAGCAAATCTTCCACCTTAGCCCGCATCGTTTTCGAATCAGAAATATACGTTTTTCCATCGGTAAAGGCTTGTTTTATTGCTTCCAGTTGCAGATGGACAGTTTGCGGGTCTTCGCGATGAGTGAATTCAAATGTTTTTAAAATATTCAATGCCATTAAAGCGACGAGACCTTGCCCATTCGGCGGGATTTCCCAAATATCATAGCCTTTGTAGCGGACGGAAATTGGGTCAACCCATTCTGCACGGTATGCTTCAAGGTCTTCTTTTTGTAAAAACCCTCCTGCCTGAGTGGACGCCGAGGCTATTTTTTCTGCAATTTCGCCACGGTAAAAGGTTTCTGCCTTCGTTTCGGCAATTGCTCTTAATGTGTTCGCGTGGTCCTGTGAGCGCCACATTTCACCGATTTCCGGTGCACGGCCGTTCGGTGCGAAAACGCGGAACCATTCTTCCCCTTCTGTGCCTTTTAAGCGGGCTTTGTATGCCTCGACAGCACGTGCCCAATTTTTCCCGAGGATTGGTGAAATCGGATAGCCTTTTTCTGCGTATTCAATTGCCGGTTTTAAAACTTCCGTCAAAGGAAGTCGTCCAAAGCGTTTCGAAAGCTCTGCCCATGCGGATGGTGCGCCTGGTACAGTTACGGGAATCCAGCCTGTTACAGGCATTTTCTCATGGCCAAGCTGCTTTAATTTCTCGATCGAAATGCTCTCTGGCGCTGGCCCACTTCCATTTAAGCCGTATAGCTTGTCTTTAACCCACACGAGCGCAAAGGCATCTCCGCCGATTCCGTTGGATGTTGGCTCAACAACGGTTAGGCAGGCAGCAGTGGCGATGGCGGCATCGATGGCGTTTCCACCTTCCTGAAGGATGCGAAGGCCTGCTTGGGCGGCAAGCGGTTGTGACGTCCCAACCATTCCATTTCGTGAAATAGTCGCCATTCTTTGTGATTTATAAGGATAATGGAGCATGTTTTAATATTCTCCTCTCAATTGCTTCGTCTTACGAAAGATTATACCATTTTATCTATTGAATGTTCTGAATTTTCCGCTTCTATTATTCTTTTTTTATAAAAGCTACTAAATTTGTTTTGATACGGAAGTGTTATTCTATAAAATGTATGACAGAAGATACATGATGAAATTCACGGATAAGTTTTACCTTCTATTACCTGAGCCAGGCTGTCGCCTGGCTATTAATATTAAGGACGGAGAGCCAAAAGTGGGTATTTGAACGTAAAACGTGGGTAAATGGAGATGAAAAGTGGGTAAACAGATCTGAAACGTGGGTAAACCTCTAAAATTCGTGGGTAAATCAAAAATCGGCCATCCCAAGTACATGATTTAAGATGTAAAAAGACTTTTTATAAAAATTTAGGGATCGAAAAATGGAGAGTCGTCCAAAATGGATGAGGAAGTGCTAGAATTGTTTGGGTTTTTCATGAAACTGGCGGGTAAAAGAACAGTACTCTCATGTTAATCGCCGAGTGGAGTGGATGGACGGAATATTTGAACCTTCTATTACCTGAGCCAGGCTGTCGCCTGGCTTTTAATATTAGGGACGGAGAGCAAAAAGTGGGTATTTGAACGTAAAACGTGGGTAAATGGGGACGAAAATTGGGTAGACAGATCTGAAACGTGGGTAAACCCCTAAAATTCGTGAGTAAATCAAAAATCGGCTACTCCAAGTACATATTTATAAAAAAATCCACGCATAAAAACCGGAGCATCCCCGCTCCGGCTCTTATCTTTCAATATGCAAATTCGGCAAAACCGGACATTTCCGCCCGCTCAGCTTTTGTAATTTATGCTACATCCCGCCTTGGATAAAAAGCTCAATTTGCGTGTTTTCGGATCAGTTCTTGTTTAATGATGTAATTCTGTGTAGATTGCTTTTACGAGCCTAACAGGTACTTGGGATCCGCCAATGCTTTGCACGCCTTCTATGAACATGCCGATCATCAAATTCGGATTGTTTGTGTTATACGCGACAAACCAGCCGTTTTCAACGCCTTTTTCGCCCTGCTTTGCTTTCAGCTCGGCGGTTCCCGTTTTTCCTGCAAGCGGGTAGCCGGGAATGTCGGCAGCATGCGCTGTGCCATGCGGGTCGCTGACGATTTTTCTTAAAATAGGGGCAATCGTGTCGACCGCAGCCTTTGAAATGACCTGCTCTTTTTGGATTTGGCTTTTCGGATCATCCAAAAGGAGAACAGGCTTGATCATATTACCTCCATTGACGAACGGGGTATAGGAGCTCATCAAGTGCAGGAGGCTCATTTGAATTTGCCCCTGGCCGTAACCCGAATCGGCGAGGGAAATTTCACTGCTGAGATTGCCAATTTTCGAAGCTTGAAGCGGAAATGGAAATCCAAGATCGCTTTCAAAGCCAAAGTTTTTTAGTCCGGATGCAAAGTTCTCTTTCCCGATTTTCAGTGCTGTTTGGGCAAAATATATGTTATCGGAAAACACGAGCGCTTTTTCCAGGTTGACCGGATTCGATTGATGGACACGTGTGACATAATAGCTTCCCCATGATGGATCCTTTTGCCATTGCTTGCCGGAAATGGCAATGGCTTCGGCTGGATTGATGGCGTTGTTCGTCAGTGCAATCCCCGCCGTGATCGGCTTCATGGTCGAACCTGGCGCATATGCCTGCTTAAAGCGAGTCAATAGCGGCTTTTGCGGGTTGTCCTCAAGCGCCTTCCACTCTGACGCTGAAAGCCCCAGAGTCAGCTTGTTCGGATCAAATGCTGGGCTGCTGACGAGCGCCAATGTTTCTCCTGTCATCGGATTAAGTGCAGCAGAAGCTCCTGCCTTTCCTGCCAGTTTGCTGAATAGCTGCAGCTGAAGATCTCCGTCGATCGTCGTTTTGATTTCCTTGCCATCCTCTACAGGTTTTTCAGCCAGAACCTCCTCGGTGCCATTCTTCTTTTTGATTGTTATTTTGACTCCGCTTTTGCCCCTTAGCTGCTCCTCGTAAACCTGTTCCAATCCTCGTTTCCCAATGATATCGCCTGCTGAGTAGCCATGGCCCTGCAAGTTTGCCAAATCCTCTCCGGTTACTTCACCTACGTATCCGATTAATTGCGCCGCCGCTTCTTTATATGGGTATATACGCACATCCACTATTTTCGTGTGAACGGGTGGAAGTTTCATTAATTCATGCAATAGTGCTTGATCGTCGAGCGCGACTTTTTTTAATGGGACAAAATATTCGGGCTTTACCCAGCTTGCTCCGAGGGTTTTATTGATTTGTTCGGGGCTTATTTTTAACAACTGGGAGAGCTTTATGATGGTTTGCTCCTTTTGAGCCCCTAACTCCTGTGGAACGATTCCGAGCTCATACGCCTGCCCGTTCGTAGCCAGTCCATTCCCTTTGCGGTCGAGGATGATCCCTCTTTTAGGAGAAATGGAGGTCAGCGCGATTTTGTCTCCTTCCTTTAACTGTGGAAAAATTTGCGTCGTATCCCATTGGACAAACCAGTTGGTTTTTTTCGATTGCTCTTCTTTTTTCAAATTCGCTTTTTGGCTAAAATTGATTTCGCCCGCGATGCTGTTCATATGCGCTTTGTAGGTAAAGCCGACTTGATCGCCTTTATGTTCGGCGTCCTTCTTCGGCCTTTTGTATTCAACTTTCAGTCCGTCTATTTGCAAATCCTTGTAGATTTTTTGATACCTGCCGACAAATTCCTGCTTGCTGATCGATTTTTTGCTTTCGGCCGATAAATATCCATACATTTGATCAAATTGTTGTTTGTTCCATAAATCGATATACTTCGCAAATCGCTCTTCAGGTGAGGGTTCTTTCGTACAGCCAGCTGTGATCGCGAAAAGCAAGGCTGCGAATAAAACAAGTATCCATCTCTTCATCCGTACTCCCCCTTTTTTTCCATTTTATCACAGGGAGTTCCAGGTGTATGAAAGAAAGCTTGTTAATTTTCGCATAAAAAAAACCAGCAGGAGCATTTCCCCTGCTGATTTCATTTCTTTATGAATTTGTGTTATTTAAAGACGAATCGGTTGAAGGCATTTTTGAATTGCTATCATTCGGCTTCAATTTACTGTTTTGTTTGTTTGTACCTGAATCCTGGCTACTGCCGCTGGAATCTTTTACATTTTTATTCTGTACTTTGCCAGATGTGTTGCTGTTCGTATCATTTGTGGTTGGGATTGTGCTCTTGGCTTTTCCAGTTTGATTGTCTTGCATGTTACTATCTTGTTGTCCAGAAGTTTGGCCTGTTTTATCAATGTTCTTGCTGTCTTTTGTATCCGTTTGTAATGCGCTTAGCGGCTTATTGAAAAAGCTTTGCGGATTCACAGGCATACCGTCTTTGCGGATTTCAAAGTGCACATGGACTCC
>JAUZPT010000277.1 GCA_030705745.1 Bacillota bacterium
GCCATTTGCTCAAGGCGGTGGTAGCGTACACGCCAATCGGGATGATCCAGGTCATCAAGAGACAGTTTCAGTCTATTCCGCTTTGTTTTCGTTTCTGAAATTGTTTGGCGCTCCTGGGCCATTTTCACGAGTGAGCTTAATCGATCCGCAGGATAAGCGGCCATTAATTCCTCCACTACTTCATGGCCAATCTGATCAAACTCTCCGTAACGAACGCCGAAGTCCTGCCACTTGCGAAGTAAAATATAATTATCTTCTTCGAGCTGTGCCTGCTCCCTTGCCTTTAAGAACGCTTCAGGCATGCCAAATCGTTTTTCCGACGATCCATCTGAAAGCTTTACCTGAAGCGGAATGTCTTTGAACATTTGAACTTGAACATTGATTTCACCATATCGATCTGAGGGCTGTTCTTGCGCCGATTCCATGTCAGCAACCGTATCGCCAAAAGCCTTTCTAACGTTAGGAAGCAATTCCTTCCAATCGAACTTTGCATTTCGTTCAAGCGCGAGAAAATCCGCTACGTGGTAGACGCCTTTAATACCTTCAATTTTTAAAATTTCCTGGATGAGTGCAGGTGCTCCTTCAGAGTTTTCCTTTTTATAATTATGGGTGGTTCCCAATGGAAGTTCAGAATCCAGGTTAATTTTCATCGTATTCGGGCTTGGTGTCGGTTCAATCGAAACAATCTTCAAAGTAATCACCTAGTTTCTAAAAGTCGTTTTTATTATTTTTGTGCTTAATTTATTTTTCGGCAAGTTCAGCCAGGTAGGACCAGCGTTCGATTAATCCTTCCAGTTTCTCATTCAGTTCTGTTTCCTGCTTCATCAAATCCTGGCCCTTTGTGAAGTCACTGCCTATCTTGGCCATCTCGACAGCTATTGTTTCAAGGCGCTCTTCTGTCGCAGCGATTTGATCATCGATTCCTTCCCATTCTTTTTGCTCCGAATAGGACATTCGCTTCTTTTTTTCCTTTTCCTGCGCTTTTGGTTGTGTTTTTACAACAACAACTTGTTCTTCGATATTTTTCTCAAGATATTCGGAATAATTTCCGTAAAAAGGGTCAATCAACCCTTCTCCTTTTAACACAAGAAGCTGCTCGACCGCTTTATCAAGGAAATATCGGTCATGTGATACCGTAATGACGACACCGGGAAAATCTTCAAGATAATCCTCGAGCACCGTTAGCGTTTGCGTGTCCAAATCATTTGTCGGCTCATCCAATAAAAGGACATTCGGGGCGGACATTAGTATTTTCAATAAATATAATCGGCGTTTCTCTCCACCGGAAAGCTTTTTTATAAGCGTTCCATGCGAAAACGGTGGAAACAGGAAGCGTTCAAGCATTTGTGCGGCAGATATCGATTTTCCATCTGATGTATCAACCACTTGAGCTGTTTCTTTAATGTATTCAATCATGCGTTTGCTTTCGTCCATATCCTCGTTTTCCTGCGTATAGTATCCAAGCTTGACCGTTTGACCCATCTGGTATTCTCCGGAATCAAGGGGAATTCTTTTTGCCAGAACATTTAGTAACGTAGATTTTCCAGTTCCATTTTTTCCGATGATTCCGATTCTGTCTCCGGGTTTCACGAGCATATTCAATTTGTTTAGGATGACTTTATCTTCATATTTCTTTGATGCGTCCACCAATTCAAATACCTGCTTGCCAAGTCTGCTGCCATTCAAGGAAATGTCCAATTTTTCAGTGGAACGAGTGCCAGAGACTTGTTCTTCGAGTTGATCAAAACGTTGAATGCGCGCTTTTTGTTTCGTCGTTCGCGCTTTTGCACCTCTCCTGATCCACTCGAGCTCCCGACGGAACAAATTGTTTTGTTTATCGAGAGTAGCAGCTTCATTTTCCTCACGAATCGCCTTGGATTCCAAAAATGCAGCATAATTGCCTTTATAGCTGTAAAGATTTCCTCCATCCAGCTCAAACATTCTGTTCGTCACGCGATCTAGAAAATAACGATCATGCGTAACCAATAGCAACGAACCGTTATATCGGCTCAAGTATTCTTCGAGCCATTTGACGGTATCAAAGTCCAAATGGTTGGTCGGTTCGTCCAATATGAGAAGATCTGGGGATTCGATTAAAACCTGTGCCAAAGAAACACGTTTTTTTTGCCCGCCAGAAAGCTCGCCAACTTTTTTGCCAACATCCACAATTCCAAGCTTCATTAAAATGGTTTTTGCATTCGTACTTGCATCCCAGGCGTTTAACGCATCCATTTGTTTTTGGTACTCGAATAACGTTTCTTGAAGTTTCGTATCTTCAGGATGTGCGCTAAGTTTTAATAATGCCTGTTCATATTCGCGCATCAGTTTTAATATTGGAGCATCGCCGTGAAAGACTTGCTCAAGGACTGTTCGCTCCGCTTCAAATTCGGGCTGTTGGTCGAGATAGGAGATCGAATAATCTTTTCCGGCTATTATGGAACCTTCATCGCTTTGGTCAATTCCAGCAACAATTTTTAAAAGTGAGGATTTTCCTGTTCCATTGACACCAATTAATCCTACTCTTTCTTTTTCTCCAATCGTAAATGAAATTCCCCGAAATAACTGCTTTTCTCCATATGTTTTTGTTATATTTTCTGCCGTTAGCATTTTCATGATTGACCATTCCATTCCGAATAAAATTGTTCCAAAAATTGTTCCATCCGTTTATGGCGTTCCTCAGCCATACGAGATGCTGTTTTTGTGTTCATTTTTTCTTTCAGTTTTAATAATTTTTCATAAAAGTGGTTCACGCTAGATGACTTTCCTTTTCTGTATTCTTGAATGGTCATCTTCTCCCGAACGGCCAAGTCGGGATCATATATCGGCTGTCCTTTTTTTCCTCCGAACGCAAATGCCCTGGCGATGCCGATTGCACCGATCGCATCAAGACGATCGGCGTCCTGTACAATTTTCGCCTCGATTGTATCCAATTCACTTTTCACACCACCCTTAAAGGAAATCGTGAAAATGATATTTTTTATATGTATTTTCGCTTCATCCGACATATCCAAGGTTGCTAAAAAAGACTCCAGCTTTTCCGCACCCTTTTCAGCGCTATCGTTCAATTTTTCATCAGGTATGTCATGCAGAAGTGCAGCCATTTCAATAATAAATGTATTCCCTTCATTTTCTTCGCTGCAAATATTCAGTGCATTTCGGCGCACTCTTTCTATATGATACCAATCATGACCGGTTGCATCATCGCCCAATTCATGACGGACAAAATTTTCTGTTTGTTCAATTAAGTCATGCCGCATAAAGTAACCACCTTCCATCCTGTTATTTTAGCATGAAAGTGCTTGTGAGTTGAAACATTGAACCAAAAGAAAAAGCACCATATAGGCACTTTTTTAGGTAAAGCGATTATACCAGCTGATTCCAAGAGTGTTTTCACCTGCATGGACACCGATGGTTGCTCCCAACGGACAGCAGTAAAATTTCAGCGAAGGAAACTGGGCCTGTAATTCCGCCTTCCATTCATTTGCTGCATTTTCATGTAACCCGTAAAGTATGTAGGCTTCTTTAAAGCGATTCTTTTCGTAGGATGAGCGTAAAAGTTCGACCATCTTTTCTTTTGCTTTCTTTTCTCCACGAGCTTTTTCTTTCACATCCAGCGCACCATCTTCAATAGAAATGATCGGCTTGACATTGAGAATACTGCCTAAGTAAAATTGCAATCCACTCATTCTCCCGCTTCTGTGAAGCTGTTCAAGACTGCCAACAACCACGTACGTTTCATTCGACTCAATTAAATCACCCAGCATACTTTTAACTTCTTCCAGATTTTTCCCTTTATTCATTGCTTCCATGCCTACTTTAATTAAAGCAGAAAGCGGATATGCTAAAATCTTGGAATCAATGGTTGTCACGGGTATCTCAACAAGCTGTGCTGCCTGTTCACTGGAAGAAACCGTTCCACTCAGTTTTGAAGATAAAAGTACGGCTACTATCTGGTCATAACTTTCCGAAAGTTTTTCATATAATGCCTGAAAAGATCCCAGAGAAGGCTGAGAGGTTTTGGGAGGATTTTTCAGTGATTTTAGTTTTTGAAAAAGTTGTTCCGCCGTTAAATCCCTTCCATCAACAAACTCTTCACCATCCAATAAAATTGTCAAAGGAATGCTATATAAATCCGGGTTGTTTTTCAAGTCATCGTCTAAAAAGGCGGTGCTGTCCGTCACCCATGCAGTTTTTGTCATTCATTCTCCCCCTTACTAAAATCCAATTCATCAACGTCTTTTGTTTTCTGAAAAATAAAACTTCTCCTTAACTCTAACTTCTTTTTTTAAAAAAGTAAATGACCATCAATTATGTAGTATTCCAATAAAATAACCCCTGCAACGGCAGGGGGATAAATTATTGAAACTATTTGGTGTAATTCATGCTATTAACATCTGCTATTAGAACAAGCCGATTGCATTTCCGTCTTCATCCACGTCCATATTGAGGGCGGCAGGTTTTTTCGGAAGTCCAGGCATGGTCATTACTTCACCCGTTAACGCGACAATAAA
>JAUZPT010000278.1 GCA_030705745.1 Bacillota bacterium
ATTTCTTTCGCCACATTTTCTTTGTAAACTTCTCCCCACGCAAATGCGTTTTATACTCATTTCCGAACCCTATCGGATCGGTCCCTACCTTCTGAAGACGAGACAAAAGGCGCTCTATTTCCTTTTTTATCGCTTTGCCCATTTCCCCTTCAATCAGCTTTATTGCAGCAGGATTGCCCACTTCAATCGGCTCTGTCATTTCCAATATTCTAGACTCTAACTCAACATCGACTGAGAAACGTAAATTTTTTTTATCAATGAGCTTTATTTTCTTTTTCGTTTTAATATTATCAACCGTAATATAAAGTTGTTTATAAAATTCAGTTTGGCGCTGGCCAGCAGTCTTCAACAAATACTTCGAAAACGTTTTAGGATTAAACTTTATTTCCACAGAACCGGCTTTATATGGCACTGCTAAAATTTTTAAATAAAAAAGCTTTTGAGGTTCTAACTCATCTAAGAGACGATCATCCTGAAATAAACCAACACCAGATACTACTATTTGGCCGTTTCTCAAATCGAATATAGGCAGGACCGGATCCTTACCAAAATCATAATAATTGTGATTAAATTCATGGAGGGTAGGAGACAGAAGCTGTTCATCATCGACATTCTGTTTAATTAGATTGAATAAAAACGTTCCCAGGTTAAGTGATTTATCTATCTTGTTATTTAAAATGAGGTCTGACGCAGCTCCTTCACAAACTGTTAAATAAACCATGTTTCCAATGGTAGGATCACGATTCAATGTATCAACCAATTGATTAATTCCTTTTTTGGCTAGTTCTTTGCTATAAACAACAATTCGAAGTTGCCCTGCAACGAGTTTGTGGCTAGTTTGCAAATTTTGTTCCTGCCGCAATCCCTTGCTCGTTTTTGCTTTTTCTGTGATAACGTCTGTACTATTTTGCAGCATGGGATCGAATCGATGGATAACCGAAGTACCTTTGATTTCTCCTTTATCCAAATCATAGCCTATAGCAGTAATTAAGCCCTGCTTTTCAAGGCTCTTTTGTTGAATGCAACCCGAAAGCAATAGGAGGTTCAGTACTAATGTCAATAATGTCACTTTATTAACCAGTTTGACCATTTTCCTGCTTCCTCCTTGACAACCATTTTTTAATAAGAACGATAACGGAAAGAATGACAGGGTAACAAATGGTGAGAAAAAAGCCAATCTTGCCGATATAATCAGTAATCGAATTCATTTGGTAGCGTGAGTGAATAAAAAATGAGCAACCCCACGAAAGAAAGGCAATGATATAGATGCCTTTTTTTTGTTTTATATTAAAAAGGCGCGTAAACCCTTTTGAGGCAGCCCACAGGTAAGCACAGAGATTTGGTAAAATAATCAGCATCCAAAAAGAAACAGCAATAAATTCAAATCGTTCGAGGTTTGGTAAACGGACAATTTTAAACATTGACAGCACAGGCCAAATCGTTCTTTTCAAACTCTCTTCCGCAAAGAAGGTCATAGAAACGAAGGTTACACCTGTATACAGGATAGTCGTATACAGATTTCCTATTTGAGCATAACGAAGTGCCCTTTTTTTATTACGGACGTAGGGATAAACGAATAAAAGCAATTCAAAGCCTATTATAGAGAATGATGTTTTATAAACCCCCATCAAAATATGTTTGAAATTCGTATTCCAAATCGGGAAAATATGGGTTAAATCTATATATTTCATCGGCACTGCCAAAATAGCTGTTAACCAGAAGGTCGCTAGAAAGGAAAGGAACGAGACACCGACAACAATTCGAATGCCACCGAGTACTCCATAAACGGTTAAAAAAATAAGGACCCCCGCTAACTGCCAAGTAGGCAAATCAGGAAATACCCAAGCCTGCACGATTTCTACATAGTTCATAAAAATATCATAGAAGGTTGCACTAAGGTAAATCATGTAGACAACTCCAAGGAATCTCCCGAAAAATCCACCAAGGACATCTACCTGTATTCCATATAAATCAGCATTCTCATATTGCTGAAGCATGAGAAACATGAACCAAAGTACAATTCCTGTCATAATTCCCGCAAAGAATACAGAAATCCAGCCATCATGCCCCGCTTCCAGGTAAACAATCCTCGGCAATCCAACGATACCAACACCAGTTTGTGTCACATGAATGATAAACATGAGAAAAAAAGCATTAAATAGCAAGCTATCTTTTGGCAGTACATCTACCTTCATATCACTTACACCTACTCATCAACATCCTTATTTTCTTTCGCTTTCTTTTCTGAAAATCTTATTGAATCTGTGGCAAGATTTGTTTCAGGCCGTTTTGAATTAAATTGGAATGGTAAGCGAACGACACTATAACCTATATCCTTCCACCTGAACGGATACACGGGTGCAAAATATGGTCTTCCAAGTGATGACAATTTCAACAAATGAATGAGAATATAACAAAAGGCGATCATGATTCCAATCCCGCCCCAAAGGCCTGCCATGATAATAATCGGAAAGCGAATAATTCTTATTGCTGTCCCCATCATATAACTCGGTGCAGTAAAAGAACCGAGAGCACTGAGCGCAATGATAATGATTAATATATTACTTGTAAAACCTGCATCCACAGCAGCCTGGCCAATCACGATACCACCTACGATACCCATCGTCTGACCTACTTTTGTCGGTAGTCTTGCTCCAGCCTCCCTTAACAGCTCGATAATAAATTCAAGCAATAGAGCTTCAAATACAGGCGGAAACGGAACATTCGACCTTGATTCTCCTAATGAAATGAGTAATGGAGATGGAATCACTTCATAATGATAGGTCAATACCGCCACATAGGCTGGAGTAAGCAGCACCGAAAGAAAAATGGACGTAAACCTCAGTACCCTCAGAAAAAAGCCCATATTCCAGCGCATATACACATCTTCAGTCGATTCAAAGAAACTAAAGAAGGTGCTCGGTCCGTATAATGCGGCCGGGCTTCGGTCCATCATCACACCCACTCTTCCTTTTAACAATGCAATCGATAGCCGATCAGGTAATTCAGTAGTCAGCAATTGAGGAAAAACCGTCCAACTATTATCCTCTATAAGTTGTGCGAGAACGGTTGTATCAGGTACATGATCTATTTCAAGGTCACTGATTCGCTGTTTGAAGCTGTTAATGTTATCTTCGTTTGCAATATCCTTGATATAAATAATTTTGGCTTTCGCTTTTCCTCTCGTGCCAATTACCAAATCATCCATA
Source organism: Bacillota bacterium (assembly GCA_030705745.1). GTDB lineage: Bacteria > Bacillota > Bacilli > Bacillales > Cytobacillaceae > Neobacillus_A. Next base: position 3,210 of record JAUZPT010000278.1, read on the forward strand.
CAAAGCTGTGAATCTTTAATATTGTTTCTTAGAATATTCATATTGGCTGCAAGCGATTCAGTAAATGAGATTTTCGGTCCGTATACGAGTGATTCCGTTTCCGCCTTCTCCAATGACCTTTCAACAGTTTTGCTTGTGTTGGCAATAACTCCGAAGGAATCACCCTCATTGTAAATGTAAACACTTCCTGAAATTAATGAAGATGATATTTCTGTTAATTGGTTCGTGGTCGAGATTTGGCTGATGGGAAGAATTGCACGCGGATCAATATGGTCGGATCCATCTTTCATTTTTTCAATAATAGGACGAAGGATAAAGTCATCGACTGCATTTTTATCGGTCATACTCGCCATAAAGCAAATAAGGATAGCATGATCTTTTATATACAATTCTCTAAACTCCAAATCGGAGCTATTTTGTAGTTCCTTTTTTAATTGTTGTTTCAACTCTTCAATTTTAAGACTATGTGCTTTAGGTTCATCCGCCTGTTTTTTTCCTAGCGTCCGTTTAAACATAACCCACACCTTTTTATTCTTATTTTTTTTAGCATTGCCAAAGAATCTAATTTTACCCATAAGAAAAAGCTCGCGATTGGCGAGCTTTGCGAAAAAATTAATACTAGTGGGATTATTGTTCTTCCCATTTAGGAATGAATATGCTGAAAGTAGTTCCTTCTCCAATTTTACTTGAAACTTCAATTCTCCCCTTCATTCTCTCGACAATTTGATAACAAACCATCAAACCGATGCCTGTCCCTTTTTCCTTCAATGAATAAAAGGCTGAACCAATTTTTCGAATCTCCTCATCCGTCATGCCGCTTCCAGTATCCCTGATTTCAAAGATGCCATAAAGCGCGCTCTCCTTGACGGTCATCGTCAAGGATCCTCGTGTTTCCAGTGCTTCTATTCCGTTCTTTACAATATTGATTAACACTTGTTTCAATTCATTTTGATTTCCTTTAAGCCATACGTCATCAATCAATATTGTATTCAACTCGATATTCGTGTACATCATTGCAAAAGAATTCATTAGTTCCATTACATTACTTGCTAAATCGTTTGCCTCTATTTTTTCGATGGAGTCAAAATCAGGCTTTGCCAAAGATAAATAATCATTAATGATCAACTCTGCTCGATTCAATTCATCCAACATCAATTTGATGTAACTCAATTCTTCTTGACTCAAATGGTCCTTTGATAGAAAAATTTGCAAAAAACCTTTAACGACGGTCATTGGATTCCGGATTTCATGTGCAACAGATGCTGCCAATTGGCCGATCGCATTCATCTTTTCCGCGCG
>JAUZPT010000279.1 GCA_030705745.1 Bacillota bacterium
GATACATGGTCTTGAATAGGGATCCAAGCTCCAATTCCTTGTGATGTGACATTTTTAATGACGAGGAACTTCTTATATCCCTTAAGCATGATATACACTTCCCCGTACGTCACTTTTCCTTTTTCATTTACGGCAGGAGCATAGGCGTATAAATAGCCAAGTCGTTTAGCAGGAATATTGTAGATTTGATCTTTCTTTGTTCCTGCTCCAATCATAGTTTCAAAGGAGAGGGGGAGGTTTGTTTTCTTTGTAGCTTTCAGCATCATCATTTTTTTTACATCTTCAGCATTTGGAATTTTCGCGGTGAGGCCTCCATTCACAGCCTTTTGTGATTCCTGAACATAATGGAACTGGTATGGTGTGGAGCTTCCACGGTTATCAATATAATTGGTGTTGATTTTTTGATATTCCCAATTAGGTGATGTTTCCGTTGATTCATAATTTAGCGGCCACTGTCCTAAATAAATGATCGCCCTGTAGCCGATTGCAAAAGGAGTACTGTTAATAGCCGTTTCATTTAGCATTCGAATTAATTCGGGGTTCTCAATCTTCACCTTTGTTGATTCCAACAACTTTTTTGTTAAATCGCTTGGCTGAAGCAGCGGAACATCCTGAGTCGGATTCGGATACGTATTTTCTTTCGTAATTTTCATAACTGAAGAAGGCACAGGATACGCTGTCGCTTCCCTTGTTGCAATATGGTGACCCGTACTTTTTTCAGCAAATGCAGCCATTCCCGGTAATGATATTAAAAGCAAAAGTGATAATGTGCCGATTATTTTTTTCACGGTATTGAAACTCCTTTCTCCTTGGGCATTCTTATAACTCTGCCCATAGTTTTTTCGGAGAACAGGAAAAATATCCATTTGATTTTATTTTTTCATTAAATTAAAAGGTCATTGTAACATAATTGTAAAATTCAGAACATTTACAAAATAATAATAATGGTTTATAATTACCTTACCTTAATAAAAAGGAGGGCCGCATTTAATCTGCTAAAACTTACTTATAAGGAGGTTAAGATTTCCGTCTTTTATGAAAAGTCAACTGTTGTGTAAAACCGCATCGTTACGAAACATGAAGGTTGGTGATCATTCTCCCCGAGATTCAGCGATTAATGTCCATCCCTTAATTTAAAATCGAATATACATTTACTTAACGAACGAACAAAAGGCGTAAGCGACCACAAGGAGCTGGGCGCTGGATAACTGTCACCTGTTTCTAGTTATCAACAACGTTAAATTTTATAATTTCCTTAGCAACGAAAAATGACTCTGTGCTGAACCCTGCACAGAGTCATTTTTTTACATTTATAACAAGAAAAATCCAATACCCATAATTACATAGGCTGAAATAAGCGTCAACCCTTCAAACCAATTTGTTTCCCCGTCATTTGAAATTACCACCATCAACAACACTGCCGATGCCATAGCGATCAGTTCAGGCAAACTAAAAACGAGGGCCATTGAAGATGGAAATAATAAAGAACTTAAAACGAGGACAGGAGCCACAAACATCGCAACCTGCAGGGTGGATCCAATTGAAATTTCGACGGCAACATCCATTTTGTTTTTATATGCCATCATTACTGCAGATGCATGCTCAGCAGCATTACCGACAATCGCAACAATAATAACACCGATAAATAATTCCGTCCATCCAAACGAAGCTGCAACAGTTTCAAATGTATGCACGAGATGTTCCGAAATATAGGCAACGGTAAGCGTTGCAATTGCCAACACGGTAATTGCTTTTCCTATTCCCCACTCAGGCTTCTCTTCATCATGTCCTGCCGTTTCATTTTCATGCTGGTAAACACCTCGGTGGGTAACAAGCTTGAAAAATAAAGCAGCTAAATAGAGAGCCATCAAAACGACGGAAATTCCTACACTCAATGATAATGTTTCATGCCTATCCATTTTCAGCGAGAAAACCTCTGGAATTACAAAAGCGACGATGACCGCAAACATCAGAAGACCTGAGTTATGGCGTGCATCGTAAACGTTAAACTCCTGCCTTTTATACTTAAGCCCTCCAACAAAGAAAGATAACCCTGCAACTAAGAGCAGGTTGCCAAGAACAGAACCTGTAATGGAAGCCAGTACTACGCCAACCAATCCCATCTTTAAAGCAAAGATGGAGATAATTAATTCAACCGCATTTCCGAAGGTAGCATTTAATAGTCCGCCAATCCTTGGCCCTGCGACAATCGCTAGGCTCTCAGTGGCTCTGCCCATAAAGCTGGACAAGGCGATAATCGTGATACAATAAATAACGAAAAGCGAGATGCTGGGCCAATGCATGAGTGAACCGATGACTGATACTGGTACCCCGATCACCGTCAACGCCATAAAGATTTTATTTGCCATCCATGTCCATCTCCTCTCCCCTGAATTTTTTTATTTTTCCCATTCACCCTTCAATCGTTTCAAAGGTTTCTTCGATTTCAATGCTGCCTATAACAGATTGAACCATCGAACAATTTTTTTTCGTCAATTCCATTGCTTTTGCTATTTTCTGTTCGTTCAAGCCTTTTCCCTTAATGCGAAAATGCAATTCAATTTTCTCGATCCGGTTTGCTTTACCTTCATTTCTCTCCACATTCGCTGAAATGTGAATATCATCAAAAGGAATCCTCATTTTCTCCAATATTTTACGCAGCACACCGCCACTGCAAACGGCAATGGATGAAACCATTAGTTGATAGGGCCGGAAGCCATATGCATCATCGCCGGAAACTTCCAAATGCCCGAAAGGCAAATCTGTGAAAAATCCGCCTTCTTTCATTGAAAACTCCATTTTCTCACCTCATTTTAAAGATATATGTTAATCCCATTAAATTCGAGATTACACTATTTTCCCAAAGTTTCAAAACGATATCTATTTTCCCCTTGCATAAACATCATATTCTCGATACCATCATGGAGGAAATAACTTTGTTTGGAGACTACTATGAAAAAACAACTACACACTTCGATCCGCTTTTGGATTCTCATTAGCACGGTAGCCATTTCAGGACTTTCACAAGGGATGCTCCTTCCACTGATCGCCATCATTTTTGAAAAAGCTGGGCTTTCCTCGTCTCTTAACGGGATTCATGCCACAGGCCTTTATATTGGCATACTCCTTGCTTCACCGTTCATGGAAGCCCCACTGCGAAAATTCGGCTATAAACCAATTATTTTATCCGGCGGAATCACAGTGGCGATATCTTTGGCATTGTTTCCTCTTTGGAAATCATTTTGGTTCTGGTTTGCATTAAGATTGTTAATCGGAATCGGTGACCATATGCTTCACTTCAGTGCACAAACATGGATTACCTCTTTTTCTTCCAATGAACGAAGAGGAAGAAATATATCGCTTTATGGTTTGTTTTTCGGGTTTGGCTTTGCCGCAGGACCTCTTTTAACTAAATTAATCACGATCAATGAATCCTTGCCCTTTATTATTTCCTCCATTATCAGTCTTGCTGCATGGGGGACAGTCTGGTTATTGAAAAATGATTTTCCAGAGCAGGATTTGCAGACAAGTTCCTTTTTCGGAACGTTTCAGCGATTTGGACAAGTACTTAAGGCTTCATGGGTATCATTGCTTCCTCCGTTCGGTTACGGTTTTTTGGAAGCTTCACTTAGTGGGAATTTTCCTGTTTATGCTTTGAGAAACGGTATGGATATTGGTTCGGTAGCCATCATCCTTCCAGCGTTTGCAATCGGCAGCATCGCCTTTCAGCTTCCTTTAGGTATATTAAGCGATCGATTTGGAAGAAAAAATATTTTAATGGCGGTAATGGTGTCAGGTTTTTTATGTTTTACAGCTGCAGGAATGCTCCAAAACTCTACAACCGGATTGCTAATATGCTTTTTTCTAGCTGGAATGCTGGTAGGCTCTACATTTTCGTTGGGAATCAGTTATATGGCGGATTTACTACCAAAACAACTTCTTCCAGCAGGCAACTTGATGTGCGGAATCTTTTTTAGCTTTGGAAGCATTAGCGGGCCACTTATTGGTGGCTTAGCAATCCAATTTTTAAAGAGGGAAAGCTTTTTCTATGTTATAAGCTTGATGCTTTTAATGATTTTTATTTGCCTGTTCTTTTTTCAAGGTAAAAATCACCAAGAACAAGTATCGAGTTGTCCGTAATCATTTTCTTTTTAAGAGCGTGCACTTTCCTTCCTTTTATCTTATATTGTATGGTAAAATTAAGGTGAAATTATTTTTCAAAAATGATTATAATGCTGAAACGCTGTCATCCTCTGATGACAGCTTTCGTCTTTTTTTAGGTATATTGATTATGATTCTTTTTCTCAATTGAAAAATCAGGAGGGAAAACAATGAGTTCGGATGCGAAGGCACTAACTAGCAGTACCGCCAAAATTGGAATAATAGAAAAATGGAAGCCTTATGCTGAACTGATTGCTGCGATAGTCAGTGGATTGTTAATTGTCACTGGCTGGCTTCTGGAGAAGGCCGAATTTCGCTCAGAATCCATCCTTGCCTTTTTATTCGCC
>JAUZPT010000028.1 GCA_030705745.1 Bacillota bacterium
GGTTACAGTGGGCAGAATAACATCCGCAAACTCTGCAGATTCTGAAAGGTAGAAATCTGCACATACCATGAAATCAAGGTCTTTCATTGCTTTTCTGACAAAATTCAGGTTTGGAGCAGATACTGCTGGGTTTGAGCAAAGAAGATAAAGGCCTCGAATGGTCTTTTGTTCCATTAGTTCAAACATTTCATAAGCTGAAACACCGGGCAGTGGCATTTCTTCTGGAGTAATTCCCCATACTTGACATACTTCTTCAACGTGCTTCGGATTTGTAAGCTTGCGGTAACCAGGAAGCAGATCGGATTTTTGGCCATGCTCACGTCCACCTTGGCCATTTCCCTGACCTGTAAATGTCGCAACACCGGATTTTGGACGTCCGATTTTTCCGGTTACAAGGGCCATATTGGTGTAAGCTGATACATTATCTACCCCTTTATGCTGCTGCTCGATACCGCGAGCAAACATGACGATAGCATTTGGAGCTTTACCGTAAATTTCTGCCGCTTTCTTAATTTTTTCAACTGAAACACCCGTAATTTCACTAGTATATTCTGGTGTAAACTCTTTTACTAATTCCTTTGTTTCTTCAAAACCGTTTGTATGGTTATTAACGAAGTTTTCGTCTGCATGGCCGTTTTGAATGAGTAAGTTCAAAATTCCGTTCGCCAAAGCAAGGTCTGTTCCCGGTCTTAAATCAAGGTGTACGTCCGCTCTTCTAGCAATCGGCGTTTCCCGAGGATCAGCTACGATTAAATATCCTCCTCTTTCCTGTACCGCCCAAACGCGAAACATCGATGTCGGGTGGCATTCTGCCGTGTTGCTTCCAGCGATGAACAAGCAATCTGTTTCATGTAGATCAGTCCAAGGCAATGTTGATCCACGATCGACACCAAAGGAACGTAAGAATCCACCTGCTGCACTCGACATACAGAAACGACCATTATAGTCGATATAGCGTGTGCTAAGGGCAACGCGTGCGAACTTTCCAGTTAAATAGCATTTTTCATTTGTCATGGAAACTCCGCTAAATACAGACAATGTATCTTTTCCGTATTGCTGCTGAAGTTCAGTGAACTTTTTCGCGATTAAATCATATGCTTCTTCCCAGCTTGCTTCACGGAAGCCTTCCTTCGTTCCTTTTAATGAGGCATCATCACGAATCAGCGGTCTTAAAATGCGATCTTTGTGATTTGTCTGCTGGTAAGCGGTAACGCCTTTCGGACACATTTTCCCCACGGTAACCGGCCAGTCATATCGGGGCTCAACCCCAATGATTTTATTTGTAAGTGTATTAACACGCAGGTTCATCCCGCACTGCATACCGCAATAGCTGCAATGTGTTTTAATTAATTTTTCGTTTGGATGGTTAAGGTTTTCGATTTCTTTGAAAAATTTATCCCTTTGCATTCTGGTTAGCCTCCTTGACCTTTACTTGATGGGTTGGGAATCCTGAGAATTGTGCAATCCGGTATTTTCTTCGGCATGGCAGGCAAAGCTCTGCTAAATGGAAGCCTTCCTTCTTCGCAAATTCCATATTGTTCATTCCAAGTACATTGATTACATCGTTAGATTGTTCAACTGATACAAAGTGTGTTCCGCAAACCTTACATTCTTTTTCAGCACATTCACTGTAATGTTCTCGATAATTTCTTGCGAGAACGCTCATTGGGCGAAATGGTATATGTGCAAGTTTTCCGAAAGGAAGATAGATTAGCGTGACTATGACGGAAAATTGATGGATTAGCGACATTACAGGCTGTCCGTAGCCGTGTAAAGCTAGGTTACAAAAAGTTAGTAATAGTCCGGTAATGGATATAAACAACAGCATATATAGTGGCAGGAAATCATACATGAATTTCTGCTCTGCTCTTGCCTGCATATTTTTCAAGCGGCGATACAATGCCATGCAAACACCTGCAATAACCATGATTGCTGTGAAGTTCAATGCATTATAGAAAAAGAAAGCGATGATGCCGTCAGCTGGTACCTTCATTAAATTCATTCCAAATCCTACTACTGTGTAGTAACCATTCGTCTCCATCGTGAAATACATCCAGCTGAACACTAATGGAAAAGTAACAAAACAAGAAAGAATACAGCCCCCACCGATTAAAAAATGCTGCAGCCAGCGATAAACGCCGCGGTTCCAGATAAATCGGTATGTGACCAAATGTTCTGTTGCTGTTTTCGGTGTTGATTTCCTAAACAGAAGCTTAAGGCCCTTTTTAATGATGATTTTGGTTGGCGGTCTTTCTCCCCAGGCTATAAAGCGGTAAAAGAATCCCCCGATAAACACGAGCGTACCAATCATATATCCATAAAGATTTAAATCGATATGCGTAAACATCCTCGTTCCGATGAACGTTAGTAATGCAAGTGCGGTTACTGATAGAAACATTGATTTCGCAAAATGGGATGCAAAAGCATCATTGATCGAGCGTTCTGGTTTAGGGTTTGTCGATAAATTCCCATGCATATGGGTTCCTCCTCAAAAAAAATAGCACTGTTGATTTCTTAACTTAATTGTAAGAAATCAACAGTGCTCGCTATATAGGGGAAATCCCCCATCATCGAGGGGAAAAACCCTTATCTATAAGTTTTTCGGACAAAAGTTAGACATATCTTGCCGAACGGTATTTTTTAGACCATGAATAGAACAAAATTCCAAATGAAATAGCAAGCTGCAATACAAAGAGCATTGAATCCCAAAAGGCATATTCTGAAACTGGCTGAAACATTCCCGGAAGTGCCTTTTTAATTGCGTAAAGCAATTGGGGTATATAATACACAAGATACAAAGAAACCGTCAATCCAACACCAATCGCATAAAAAATGGCGTATGAGAAAATCACATTTTTTTCTTCTCCATAGATCGTTTCATTGCGACACGACTTGAAAAATGGAAGCTTCTGTCTTATAAGCTCACCCGCATTTTCCATCAGGTTATAACACCCCGTTGCATTCTCAAAAACAAAATACAAGTCGGTTTTCATATAAATGCAACATTGGTATATTAGGCGGATACAAACATCAAATACAATGATACGAGAAACCCCTAGCATGAATGGTGATAGATTTGGCAGGAAAATTTGAACACAAAGAGACTCGAATAATATTACCGAATCAAAAGAAATACCTGCTAAATATAGTACGTTTCGATCTTTCGAAGGAAGTTTCCAAGCAGGCGACATATCCGTTTCCAACACAATCAAAAACAACCGATGCCCTAACCTCAACTTTGTTGGTAGCCCATAAGCCCTCATAGCCAAAATATGTCCAATTTCATGAATTAATATGATGATAGAACTAAGAAGGAACAATGCAATGATATTCATTGCCATAAAATGAAAAACAAACAAATCCTTGTAATGGGGTATGAGATTAGGATAGATGATTAATAGAAGAATATTCACAAAAAATATTACAAAATAAAGCCAATTACTAAATCTATTAAAGAAAAATTCCCCCAGTTTAGAAGGAATTGAAAGAAATCCGTTTGTTTCTTTCTGTTTTTCATTACGCAGTATATCGTTTCCGTTAATTGACTTAATTAAATTAAGTTGGAAAAGCTGCCCTGCAAACTCAAGAATTTGGACATCTTCATGAGGGAACCTTTCCTTTAAAACTTGCTCCACTTTCCCTAATTCTAATTGTCCCTGAATTAAATGAATACCTTCCACACAGACATCAGGCATCTCATAAAATTCACCTAATAAAATATCTTCTACGATGTGTGATTTTTTATCTTTACGAATTTCTAGAGGAACTAATAAAAGATTGTCAGTAAATAAAAAATCCATATTAAAACACCCTTAATAATAATTAAAGGATGCTGTTAAGAATCTAAGCATCCTTCCCCAAATTATAGTCCAAACGGCCAACACCACCAACAAGTAGTTGCTTTTATCTTTTTAAGTGGGCGTATTTTCATATTTTCACCTCCTATCCTAGTTTTCTTTCTTTTCCCGTGTATAGTTTTCATGATATGCAACCCATTCGGGGAAAATTTTAATAAAGTATTCTACCAGATCCGGATCAAACTGAGTACCTTTTCCTTCAAGAATGCGATTGTAAGCTTCATTCACAGAAAGAGCCTTCCGGTAAGACCTTGATGAAGTCATAGCATCAAAAGCATCTGCAATAGCGGTAACTCTAGCAAGAAAGGGAGTTTCATCTTGTAACAATTTATCAGGATACCCCAGCCCGTCCCACCGTTCATGATGTGAGCGGATAACACTAATATTATCTTTTAAAACATTAACATTTTTAACCGCTTCTGCCCCAACCATTGGGTGGGTTTTAATTATGTCAAATTCCTCTAAGGATAATTTCGACGGTTTCATTAAAATATGATCAGGTATATTTATCTTTCCTATATCATGGAGCAAACAAGCATAGTTAAAAGACTTTAATTCTTCCTCCGACAAATTTCCTGCAACTACTGCAAGAGATGTTGCATATCCTGCAACTCTTTCACTATGCCCTTTTGTATAGGGATCCTTTAATTCAAGTGTGGCTATTATCCCTTTTACAATTTCTTCAGATTGTTTGTAGTATGAATCTTTTATTGCATTAACGTAACCTTGAAATCGATTCAACAATAAAAATGCCATAAGCGATAACATAATAATAAATATAATAGGTATAATAACAACGGAAGAATGAATAAAAATTCCAACAAGAGCATACTTAAAAGCTGAGCCTAATGAAACGACCCAAAAATAATGATTATTGATAAATAGTGGTGAAAAGAGAATTAAAAATACTTCGACCATATTTCCGCCTGCAAATGTAGTATTACTTCCGTAGTACGTCATAATTTCAACAATCGCTGCAGTAGTCATATAGCTTACAAAACAGATATATTTAACCAAATAATATTTATGATATTTATTTAGTAAATAAACAATAGGCAGCAGCACCAAAATCACTGCATATAAAAGAAAACTCCAAAGGCTTGGAAATCCTACTTTTTGATGAAGAATATATTTCGGTATTAGGAAGTAGTAGCAAGTATCAAATGAAAATATGACAATATAAAATAACATTAAAAACCATTTAACGATTCTTTTTTCCTCAGTTATTATAGATAGAGACTCAAAATTATTTCCCATAAATTACCTCACTATATTACAAATAATAACACGAAAATCCTTCATTTTCCTACATTATATATCATTAGCACTACACGTAAATGATACTATAGTTGCAATTTCTACAAATTAAGCCATTTTTTTGATAATTGTAGATTTTTTTTCACATTATTGTCTAATTGGTAAAATAACATCTACTTTTGTTCCTAATCCAATTTTGCTTTCAAAATTCAACTGTCCTAAATGATCTTTTATTATTTGATGACACACCATTAAACCAAGGCCTGTCCCCTCAGTTTTTGTTGTATAAAAAGGCTCGCCCAAGCTTTTTAATTGCTCACCTGCAATTCCTAACCCTTGATCCAAAATGCTAATCAACATTCTGCCTGTTTCTATTACTTTTATTTTTATCTTTATTTGTCCGCCTTCAGGCATTGATTCGATTGCATTTTTAAATAGATTTATAAATACTTGCTTCAATTGATGCCCATCGCATTCAATCGATGGTAAGGGACCTTCCATAAATGTTTCAAAAATGACACCATATTGTTCCGCTTGATGTTTTGAAATAGATAGTGTATAAGCAATGATTTCCTCAATATTTTCTTTTTTTAATTTAACCACATTTGGTTTGCCCAAATACATCAAATCATTAACTATAATATTGATCCTATCAATCTCTTGAATCATTATTGGATAAAATTCACTAGTAGTCGGATTCCTTTCTAATTGAAGTTGGGAAAAACCTCGAAGTGAAGCTAAAGGATTGCGAATTTCATGACCTATTGCTGTTGCCATTTGCCCAATTACAGCAAGTTTTTCATTTTGACGAAATTCTTCGTGTATGGAAGTTAATGACCTTATGTATGAGAAAAAACGATTTAGAATTACAAATGCGATGGCAGTAAAAACTAAAAAAATTAAAATTGGCAAGAGAACGTGTGAATCTCGCAATAATATCCCCAATAAAATATACTTTCCAATTAACGTAGATGAAGCAATCCAAAAATACTTCCGGTTAACAAAGATAGGAGTAAATAAAACGAAAAGTATTTCCACAATGTTTCCAGCTTGAAATGGTTTTTCACTATTTAAGTAAATAATCAGATTATGGATTATATCCGTACCTAGATAACCAAAAAGATAGATGTATTTTACAATAAAAGGTTTTTGGTTTTTCAAAAAGTACATTCCGATTGGTAATAATCCAATTACGATTACATAAAGCCAAATTCCTAATCCTTCGTTCGGTATACCTTGTTTTTTTCCTTTTAATAAAGGATATAAAAAATAATAGAACGCATCAAAAGAAAGAAATAGTAGATAAAACAATATAAGGAATAATTTTGTTGTCTTTGTTTCTTGTGTCACTAACTTGGTGTGTGTAATTCTGAAATCTTCTTTCATCAAAAAACTCCTTTTACCCGTTGCATAAACTAGTAGGTATGTCGTAGTTATCTCCCTACTATTTTACCACCTTCCTAACAAAGTTTGACAAAAAAGGTGAAAAAACTTTAAATTTCGACAAAATCTTTACACTTTTCAAAAAAATATTTGTAAAACAAGAGAAACCCTGCCAGTTATCAGGGTTTCTCTTTTCATTAACTTATTTTCCGGAGTGGTGCTTCACCTTGATTCAACCCGGAATGTTTCCTTCCATAACCGAAGTATACAATTAATCCGATCACCAGCCATACGCCGAAGCTGATCCAAGTCAATTTAGGCAGTTGTAATGCCAAGTATCCGCAAGATAGGAATGCAAGAATTGGTACAAGCGGTACAAAAGGAACTTTAAATCCGCTTGAAACGGGGTTTTTAGAATTGCGGAGAACCAAAATGCCAATCGCAACTGTCATAAAAGCAAATAAAGTACCGATATTCGTTAATTCAGCGAGCTTGTCTAGTGGAATAACTCCTGCAAAAAATGAAACGATTAAGCAAGTAATCCTTGTGTTCACAAGAGGTGTCTGCTTTTTCTTATCTACTTTTGAAAATACTTTAGGAAGCAGTCCATCGCGGCTGATTGCATAAAATAGGCGCGTTTGTCCATACATCATCACAAGCAAAACCGTCGTGATACCGATAATCGCTCCAATGGAGATAAAGCCTGCAACCCAATCCTGATGGATGTAAGTAAGGGCGAATGCAACCGGGTTTTTCACGTCAAGAAGTTTGTAAGGAACAATCCCGGTTAAAATCGCTGACACGATGATATATAGAATTGTACAAACAAGCAGTGATGCGATAATTCCAATTGGCATATTACGCTGGGGGTTTTTGACTTCTTCCGCTGCAGTCGAAACGGCATCAAAACCGATATAAGCAAAAAACACCGTAGCCGCACCGGTGGCAACTCCCGAAAATCCGAACGGCATGAACGGAGTCCAGTTACCAGGCTTTACATACCAAACGCCTACACCAATAAACAGTAAGACAACAGCTAACTTAATGACTACCATAATCGAATTAAAACGTGCAGATTTTTTTACACCTTGTGAAAGTAAGAAAGTGATGAAAAGAATAATTAAAATGGCTGGTATATCAATGAATGTTCCCTTGGCCGGGTCGTATGCGCTTGAAAGTGCCTTCGGAATATGGATTCCAAAACCACCGATCAAGCCTTGAAAATACCCTGACCAACCGCTGGCAACCGCTGAGGAAGCAAGTCCGTATTCAAGAATTAAGTCCCAGCCGAGAATCCAGGCAATCAATTCTCCAAAAGTTGCGTAGCTATACGTATATGCACTGCCTGAGACAGGAACCGTTGAAGCGAACTCTGCATAACACAATGCCGCGAACACACAGGCAAGACCCGATAAAACGAAAGAAAGGATAAGTGCCGGGCCCGCATGTTCTGCTGCCGCAACGCCTGTAAGAACAAATATGCCTGTCCCGATAATTGCGCCAATTCCTAACATCGATAAATCAAACGCCCCGAGGTCTTTCTTCAGTTCTGTTCCGCGTTGTTCGTTTTCACTAAGTAGTGCTTGAATGGATTTTTTCCTAAATAAATTCATAATTGCCTCCTGACGCCGTATTTATCTAAATGTTTTGACAATTAAATCTAATAAACTCTCTTTGTATATTGCTATAATATATTTAATCTATTAAAAAATCAATATATTTTTAGAAAATATGAAAAAATTAAAAAATTACCAAAAATACCAACGATTTTATATTTCTAAAGACCTAATTTCTATTTTTAAAAATACTTTAATTGTTATATTTTACAAATAAAATAATGAATAAGTCACAGGGAATTAACTCTCTATTTCATTCCAATAATTAATTTTATACAATCAGGATTAATTTTCTAAATACATACAAGAACATTACCATTAAGGAAAGTGAAAAACAGGCTGACTCAAAACCGAAGAGTCAGCCTGTTACGACTATCTAATTATTTTTCAGTTGGCTTTGCAGAAGTAAATTGAGCGATTGCTGAAAAATCAGCTTGTCCTAAGCCGTGTTTCTTTGCCATTGCATACATTTCCTTTGTTACATTGGCAATGGGCAAGGAAAGGCCGTTTTCATATGCAGCCTGTGAAACAAGTTGCATGTCCTTTTGCATATGCTCCAGCGGGAAATCAGCAGAAAAATCCCCTGAAAGCACTTTGTCTTTTTTCCCTTTTAGGAATGGTGCTGTGGTAGCCCCATTTAGGAGAGTGTTCACTACTGCTTCCTGCTCAAAGCCCAGCGCTTCCCCGAGAGCAACTGCCTCTGCAAAGGCAGCCATCGTTTGAGCTAGCATCAAGTTGATGACAAGCTTAATTGAAGTTCCTTTGCCTTGCTCCCCCTGATATAAAACCTCCTTGCCCATCGCCTCAAGCATCGGCCGAACTTCATCTACATCACATTTTTCACCGCCAACCAAAAAAACAAGTTCCCCTTTTTCAGCTGGCAGTTTTGAACCGGCAACGGGCGCATCCATAAAACGGATGCCTCCTAGAGCTGCTTCTTTTGCCATTTTCCGAGTAAATGAGGGATCAACTGTACTGCAGTCGACCCAAAGCTTTCCTTCAGACATTCCACGCAGTAGTCCATTTTCACCCAATGCCATCTCCTCTACGGCAACAGGGTTGGAAAGCATGGAGAAAACAACATCTGATTGTCGCGCGACATTTGTTGGAGAATTCGCCCATGTCGCTCCTTTTTCAACCAAAGAAGACGCTTTTTCCTTCGTCCGATTGTAAATCACAAGTTCATAGCCCTTATTTAGCAGGTTTTCAGCCATGCGGCTGCCCATAATTCCTAATCCGATAAAACCAATCATCTTAGCACCCCAATTGTTTTGTTTTCCTAATTATGAATTTTTCAAAAGGGGAATTCAAGATTTTACACTCGCTATGCATGTACATTATGCTTTATTTTCAAAACAACCATTTTCTTCAACCCTAATCCAATGGTCCGTTTGTTCGAGCTGTCCTGCAAGCTGAAATAATTTATCTTCTCTTCCTTTTGCAGCAGCAAACTGAAGGCCCACCGGCAATCCATCGGCAGTTTGATGAAGCGGTAATGACATCGCCGGCTGGCCGGTCAAATTGGCTAACTGGGTGAATGGTGTTCTTTTTAAATTTGACTCCGCAAGTTGGTCGACAATTCCCGCGCTTTTCAAAAGATTTATTAGCCCTTTTCTTCCCATTAAACTCATCATCATTTTTTCAAAAGAGCTTGGCTCCAGCTCTCCAATTTTTGATGCAGGGTAAGCAGTTGTTGGGGTCATATAAAAATCGTAAGTTTCGTGAAAATGTTCCATTTCAAAAGATGCGATATCCCACTCTCTTACTCCAAGTACAAACTCTTCTGCGGATGTAACCTTGCCTAACAAACCAAGCATCCACGTTGTTGCTTCGACGTCGCTTCTTTTTGCCTTTCGCCCTAAAACACCTTCCAGGGAAGACAGTGTTGCGGCCACTTCGCCAAAGTACATGGTCAGAAAGCTTTTTGCCAATTTCTTGCCGTCTACAGGTGCTTCCGCCTCGACAACTGTATGTCCTAGCGACTCAAGCAAGGCTGCCGTGCGCTTAACAGCCTCAATGCAAGCTGGGTGTACTTCTGTTCCTAAAGGAGATTTTGCTGTAAAAGCAATTTTGTACTTCTTGCTTTTCCCGGCATGAAGGTCCTGAAGATAGCTTCCCAAATAATCCGGCGTATGAAAGGCAGCGGCATTCTGATGCATTTTTAACTCATCGAGCATCGCAGCACTGTCGCGAACCGATCTTGATAGAATATGGTCAACGGACGCGCCTTGCCAACTTCTGCCCAAATCCGGACCGACAGGGGTCCTGCCTCTTGTCGGTTTTAATCCGAAAAGTCCGCAAAAGGCTGCTGGAATTCGAATCGAACCGCCACCATCATTTGCTCCGGCAATTGGAACCATCCCACTGGCGACCGCTGCTGCCGATCCTCCGCTTGACCCTCCTGGAGTATGCTCCGTATTCCAAGGGTTCCTCGCAGGGCCATAAAAGGCAGGCTCGGTTATGCCCATTAGTGCAAATTCAGGCACATTCGTCTGACCGACAAAAATGGTACCTGTTTGTCTGAGCTTTTTCACGATTTCAGAATCCCTCGTTGCCCGGTAACCTTGAAAAGCTTTTGAACCCGCTGTCGTTCTCTCTCCCTCCAATTCCTGCGTAATATCCTTCAAGAGCATCGGAACTCCGGAAAAAGGACCGGGAAGTTCTATTTCAGTTTCCTTTATTGCACTTTCATATCGCTTATGAATGACCGCATTTAAATTCGGATTATGCTTTTCAATCTCAACAATCGCAGCCTCTATTACCTCCGAGCGTTTGACTTCTTTCTTTTTAATCAATTCAGCCAATCCAAGTCCATCATATTTTTTGTAATCAAAGCCTTCCATACAATCACTCCCATTTCCCTGCTATTACTCAAGTGTATTCTTCACGCACCACCTATTTCCCTTTGGATAAACAAAGTAGAATGAAAATATTTTTTAAAAATTCAGATATTAAAATAAAACTAAAAGCCAGCTACTTATTGCAGCTGACTTTTAGTTTTATTTCAATTGAATTTTAATACTTATGAGGAACCATGGTTCTCAAAACGGAGAATCCTAATTACTCATTCAGTCACACGGAATTGTTCAACCGCTCCATTTAAATCTTCGATTAGATTAGAAAGCTGTGCAGCATACTGTGCTACTTCATTCGAAGATGCAGCCTGTTCTTCCATCGCCGAAGCGATTTCTTCGGAGGAAGCTGTCGTTTGCTGAGATACAGCTGAAATTTCTTCAATCATTCTCACCACTACATCCTTTTGTTCCTGGATGCTATTGATACTGGCTGTCTCTTCTTTAACTGACTCCATCATTTTATTCAAAGAAGATGTTAATTGGTTAATCGATGTACTGACAGTCGTGACCGCTCCTTTTTGTTCAGAGCTGATTTGATTCGTTTCAGCCATTACATCTACCAATTCCTTCGTATCCTTTAAGACACTGCTAATAATCTGTTGAATATCATTTGTTGCTTTTTTCGACTCTTCTGCCAGATTGCGTACTTCATTTGCTACCACCGAGAATCCTTTCCCATGTTCACCAGCTCTTGCTGCTTCGATTGAAGCGTTGAGGGATAACAGGTTCGTTTGCTCAGCTATTTGCGCAATAGCATTGGTGACAGCAGAGATCGATTTGGACTTCTCATCTAGTTTTGAAATCATGAAAGTTACTTTTTCGAAAGCTTTCTCAAGTTTCTGATAGGACTCTTCGAGGTTCCCCACCTGAACATTTCCTGTCTGAATTTGAGATGAAGCCTCACCTACAACCAACTCAATCGAAGCAGATTGCATTAATAACTCCTCAATTTCACCGCTTAAATCGTGGATGGCACTGGATCCTTTTTCAATTTCTTCGGATTGATTTCCTGCACCTGCCGCAATTTCTTCCACAGAACGGGAAACTTCCGTAATGGCGGCGCTATTTTCCGCTGCAATTACAGTAAGTCCACTTGTTGCTTGATTAACTGATTGAACATTGCCAATCACCTTCTTGATTAACTCTCTCATATTCGACAGCATTAGATTATAACTATTCGCAAGATCACCAATTTCATCCCTGGAATCGAGAACAAACTCGGTAACTAAGTCTCCTTGAGCAGTTTTTTCAAGAGAACCCCGGAATCTGAAAATCAAGCCTTTTAGTTTTTCCGCTAGGTAAATTGCACAAATTACACCAAAAAGTAATCCTAGTAAAATAGAAAACAATCCTGTTTTCTTAATTTGATTCATCTTCCCTGTAAATACCTCGTTCGGCGTAAAGGATAACACCTTCCAGTTTAAGTCAGGGATTGTCGTGAATTGTCCTGAATAGTCCTTGCCTTTCCATGTTAGAGCATGGGAGGAATCTCCTGTATGGCCGTACAGATCTGCCACCCATTTAAAATCTTTCTTAAATGAACTTTTATTTCCGACAAGGTCCTTAACTCCTTCAACCGAACCGCTTTTAGCAGGATTCATATTCTCTCCATCTGAATTTTCCATAAAGGAGCTGACGATGAATCCTTGCGCATCCAGAATAACAAGCTTGCTCTGCGATTCCTTTTCAATCGTTGCTCTTGCCTCACCTATCGATGCAAGGTCAATGTCATAGCCCAATGCACCAACCATTCTTCCATCAGACAGCACAGGCGTTACAACCGAAGTCATAATTTTTTTAGAAGTAGTATCCTGGTATACATCCATCCAAAGAGTTTTCGGTGTTGCACTTAATAATTTATATGTTCTTGTTTCTCTTACATCCTTGTTGTATTCAACAAAAGGAGAAATATGCAATTTTCCAGAAGTGAAGTCCATGTAATAAACGGAAATAAGTGATTTATTATTTTCCTGCAATGTTTTAATGGATGTGTCAATACGTTGAAGTGCATCAGTCGCTTTCACATCCGTCGAGACGAGACTCGCCAATTGTTCCAGAGAATGTTCATAGTCTTTGAGATTCAAACCGACCTGTGCAGCAGCATTTTTCACATTATTTTTATTCGCAGCTACATTGTCCTTTTCCAAAATCCCGCTTATCGTATAATGCGTGAAAAGCACTGTAGCTGATATAGCAATCAGAATAGACGTACAAATAAATAGAATCCATTTCGTACGAATCGATAGACCTTTGCTTCGTTTGCCTCTAGGTGTTTTTTCCATTTAGTCATTATCCTTTTCTCATGGTTTTTTGGCGGGCATCCGTTTTGACATCCATAACCCACTACTTATTTATCGGACTGCCTTGACTTAACTTTTATAAAAAAGCAAGAAGTCCACCTGTTCTGATTGTTGCGAAAATAAAAAAGCAACCTAATCAAGTCAGGTTGCTTTTTGTCCGTGATTCAATTCATAATAAAAACCCTTTTCCTTCAAAAGCGAATCATGATTGCCTTTTTCGATTAGGCGTCCTTTTTGCAGAACAAGAATTTGATCGGCATGCCGGATTGTGTTAAGTCGGTGGGCAATAACAAAGCTCGTCCTGCCATGCATTAGACGCTTCAATGCTTCTTGAATTTTAAGCTCAGTAATCGTGTCAATGCTGCTCGTGGCTTCATCCAAAATCAAAATCGATGGATCTGCGAGAATCGCCCTTGCAATGGATAAAAGCTGTTTTTGCCCCTGGCTAATTCCGCTTCCATCCTGTTTCAGAATTGTTAAATAACCTTCAGGAAGTCTACGAATAAAAGAATCAGCATTGGCAAGTTTTGCAGCCTCCAGCACTTCTTCATCGCTGGCATCCAAACGTCCATAACGGATATTTTCGATAATTGTTCCTTCAAATAAAAATGTATCCTGCAGCACAAAGCCCATACTTCTGCGAAGGCTGCTTCGTTTAATACTCTTTGATTCAACTCCATCAAAGAAGATGGCGCCTCCATCCGGATCGTAAAAACGTGATAGAAGATTCATTATCGTTGATTTTCCGGCACCCGTTGGTCCGACGAGAGCAATTGTCTCGCCAGGAGAAGCGTGGAATTGAAGATTATTTACCGTGTCTCCTCCTTCTTCATAGGAAAAAGATACGTTCCGGAATTCCACATCGCCATTTAATCCATCAATTTCAATCGCATTTCCTTCATCCACTGTTTCTTCTTTTTCGTCGAGGATTTCGAAAACCCTTTCTGCCCCCGCAACGGCAGATAGGAGCGTATTAAACTGGTTGGCCAAATCATTCAGCGGCCTTGTGAATTGGCGCGAATACTCTGTAAATACAAGGATCGTACCAATGGTAATCTCCCCTTTTAGAGCGAGAATTCCCCCGATTGCGGCAATGATCGTAAAACTTAAATTATTTAAGACATTCATCAGTTTTGGGATGAAACCGGAGAATGCCTGAGCCCAAAAACCGGAACCGAGCAAATTTTCATTCTTCAGCATAAAATCAGAAATCACTTTTTTCTCCTGCGAAAACGTTTTGACGATTCTTTGGCCGGAGATCGTTTCTTCGATGTACCCGTTCAAATCCCCAAGATTTCTTTGTTGCTCTTTAAATAAAATACCTGTCCGATTGGTGATCCATTTTAATCCTAAAAACATCAATGGGACGATGGAAAGCGTGATCACCGTTAAAAGGGGACTCAGCCATACCATGACTGAAACCGTTCCAATTAAAGTAAGGAAACTCGAAAAAATTTGAATGACCGAACTATTCAAAGTCGAACTCACATTTTCCATATCATTAGTGACACGGCTCATAAGTTCGCCATGCTGGCGCTTGTCAAAAAAGGAAATGGGCAATCCGTGTAAATGGCGAAACATTTCCATTCTCATCGTAAAGACGCTTTTTTGGGCAATCCCAATCATCCAGTAATTTTGTAAAAAGGACGTGAGCGAATAGAGTATATAAATTAGCAGCAGGCCGAGCAACAACCACAAAAGGCCGCCAGTGTTCTTCGTAACAATATATCGGTCAATGGCCTTGCCAATCATGACTGGCCCGAGCAACCCCAATCCCGAGCTAATTATGACCATTGCCATCACAAGGATGAGCATACCTTTTTTCTCCGATA